>JAAHIA010000009.1 GCA_010671975.1 Leptolyngbya sp. SIO4C1
GGCCAGGTCATCAACCTTGGCGATGATCATGTGGCCCTCGCCTTTGGCCCCACGATCAAAGATATGTTTCTTACTCCCTACAGCACGGCTTATACCGATGAACTGCAGATGCCGGGGGTGGTCGTCCATGCGCAGATGGTGAGCCAAATTCTCAGCGCCGTGCTCGATCGGCAGCCGCTGATGTGGTTTTGGACACAGTGGCAAGAATATCTTTGGATCTTAGTCTGGGCGCTGGTTGGGGGCTGGCTGGCCTGGCAGCTGAAGCAGCCGGTCTGGCTAGGCGGGGCGATTTTGCTGGCCCTGGGTGGGCTCACCGGTATCAGCTGGCTGACGTTTCGCTATGCCGGTTGGATTCCGCTGGTGCCGCCCATCATCGCTTTAGGCACTGCCGTTGCCAACACGATTGCCTATCGCACCTTTTTTGACTCTTTTTATGACTCGCTGACGGGGCTGCCAAATCGCGCGCTGTGCCTGCGCAAGCTGCAGACTTATCTCGCTGAAAAGCCAGGCCAGGCTGATATCTTGGCTTTGCTATTTATTGATATCAATGACTTTAAGACCATCAATGAAAGCTTCGGCCATCGCTCTGGCGATCGACTTTTAATTGGTATTGCCGAGCAGCTCAAGCAGTGTCTACCGGGGACGCTGGTTGCGCGCGTGGGCGACGATGAGTTCGTTGTGCTGCTGCGCCGCATTCAGCGCTCTAACCAGGCGATTGAGCTAGCTGATCAGCTGCAGGAAGTGCTCACTAAGCCGATGCAGCTCAATCAGCAGGTTCTATTTGTTACCATCAGCATTGGCATTGCCTTTCACCAGCGCGGCTTTCGCTATCAGGCCGAAAGTCTGCTGCAGGATGCGCACCGAGCTATGTATCGCGCTAAGTCGCTGCGGCGCGATCGCTACGAGGTTTTTGTCAAAGGGATGCGATCGCAAGCCATTTCGCGCCTGCAGCTAGAGATGGATCTGCGCCAGGCCATTGAGCAGCAGCAGTTTACGCTCTACTACCAGCCGATTGTGGCCCTAGCAGCCGGTAAAATTGCTGGCTTTGAAGCCCTCATTCGCTGGCGACACCCAGAGCGCGGCTTTGTCTCTCCGGCCGATTTTATCGCTGTAGCCGAAGAAACGGGCCTGATTATTCCGATTGGCCACTGGATTCTGCGCGAAGCCTGCCGCCAAATCCAGGCTTGGCATCAGCAGTTTCCCCAAGCGCCGCCCCTGTTTGTCAGCGTCAATCTTTCTAGTCGCCAGTTTGCTCAGGCCGACCTGGTTGAGCAGGTCGAGCAAATTCTAGCTGAGACGGGCGTGGCCCCCTGCTGCCTAAAGCTAGAGCTAACTGAGAGCGCAGCCATGGAAGACGTCGATGCTGCCATTGAGCAGCTGCTGCGGCTCAAAGTGATGGATTTGCAAATTAGCCTCGACGATTTCGGTACCGGCTACTCTTCTTTGAGCTATCTGCATCGCTTCCCGACCGATACGCTAAAGGTTGATCAGTCGTTCGTTGGGCGCATGGAGCAAACCAGCGAAGATAGCGACATTGTCAGCACGATTATTGCCCTAGGCCATCGGCTGAAGATGAGTATCGTCGCTGAGGGCGTTGAAACAGCGGCGCATCTAGCCCGGCTCAGAGCGCTGCAGTGTGACTATGGTCAGGGCTACTTTTTCTCAAAGCCGCTCTCGGGTGAACAGATGACGGTGCTGCTGCTGCAGGACAGCCGCTGGTAGACATCAGGACCGCAGCGCGGTGCGCAGCTGCTGGGCAGCTAGCTCGGGCACCTCTAGCGGTATCAGGTGGCCCACCTCCTGAATCGCCACCAGCTGAGCCTGCTGCAACAGATCGACAACGTCGGTTTGAATTTTGTCATAGGGGATTACCGGGTCATCTTTAGAAGCCAGCACCGTCACAGGCATCTGCACCCGCTGCATCTGGGCAGCAATCGAATGAGTCATGCCTTCCAGCAGCCACCAGCGCCAGGCGCTACTGTCTGACATCACATGGGTTTGAATGGCCACCTCCCGCTGCTCGTCGGTGAGCGGCTGCTGCGCTGCGCTGCTGACGGTGGTTTCAGCATTGTCTCGGCTGGGATGGTGGTTGAGCAGCCGCCTTTTCTCCTCCTCGGGCATAGGCTCCTGCGTGGCTGGAGACGGCGCCATCAAAAATAGCTGCTGAATCTGATCGCCCTGTGCATCAGCCGCCACCTGCAGCGCCAGCTTGCCGCCCATGGAATGCCCGACTAGCGTATAGCGTTGAATGCCCAGCTGCTCGATCTCTTTGCGTACCCAGTCGGCATACCCCTGCAGCGAAGGCGACTTAAGCGGCGGCGTACCGCCAAACCCTGGCAGGTTTAACGCAACGCAACGATAGTCATCGCCTAGCTGTGCTGCCATCCACTGCCAGCTCACAGCCGCACCGCTGAAGTAGTGTAGCAGCACTAGCACGGTCTCACCGCTGCCCCACTGCACGACCGGTGCCGTATCAGCCGTCTTCACTGTAGCCACAGCTATTCCTCATAATATTTGATTGAGTTCAAAGCAATCGTAGTCGACCGGCGGTTGGACCACCTATTCCTTTGGCCAGAGTTGGCAACTCTATCAATAGCCATAGGCAAGCTACAGGCAGCCGCTACGCTCAGGTCGACCCCGCTAGCAATCGTGTCAGCGAGCGCCCAAAGGTTATACACTAGTTGAGCTAAATCTTTTTAATTGAGCGCTAAATTGTCTTCTAAAACACCGGCCTTGGCAATCCTGCACCAATTAATCTGGTCAAAGTTTTTTCGAGCTTTTCATCAGCAGCTCTGAAGCGTTTCTTTTCTATTCGCGTTCTCTACAGAATTGTTTCAACTAGGGTATTCAGCTGCTGTCCTAGCAACCGCCAGTAGCTGAAAAATCAGCTGTTTATTATAGAGCGTCCGCTATGAACTCTTTGGGAAGACATATCCTGGTGGAATTTCACGGCTGTTCTGCCGAAGTCCTCAATGAGGTACCGCTGATTGAATCTAGCATGGTTGACGCTGCCAAAGAAGCCGGTGCTACGATTATCAGCTCCATTTTTCACCACTTTTCGCCGTTCGGCGTCTCTGGCGTGGTGGTGATTCAAGAAAGCCATCTGGCGATTCATACCTGGCCTGAATATCGCTATGCGGCGGTCGATCTGTTTACCTGCGGCGATTCGGTCAATCCGTGGGTGTCTTACGAAATGCTGAAGCAGGCCTTTCGCGCCGAGCATGGTTCAGCCATCGAGCTGAATCGCGGGCAGCTTGAGCTGTTAGAAAAAACGGATATTGACCTGGGCGATCTGCGCGATCAGGCCACTCAAAAGCTGGTCACGCCGAAGTATAGTCGCAGCGTTTGGTTCACCGATCGCAATGAGAATATTGCGCTCTCTATTCGGCATAAAGGCGATCGCTTATTTCGGGAAAAGTCGCCCTATCAGACGGTGGAAATTTTTGACACGTTTGAATATGGCAAAATGCTGACCGTCGATAAGATGGTCATGTGTAGCGAAAAGGATGAAAAAGCCTATCACGAGATGATTATTCACGTGCCGCTGGTGATTAATCCGGACGTGAAGAATGTGCTGGTGATTGGCGGCGGCGACGGCGGCAGCGTGCGAGAGATTTTACGCCATCCGCAGATTGAGCAGGTGACCATGGTTGAGATTGATGAGGTGGTGATACGAGCGTCTCGCACCTTCTTACCGAGTCTGTCGTCTGCCCTCAACGATCCCAAGCTGAGGCTGATCATCGATGACGGCATTCGCTATCTGGCCGAAGCGCCTGACGAGCAGTTTGACCTGATTGTGATTGACTCGTCTGACCCGGTAGGGCCGTCTGAGGGACTGTTTAGCGCTGGCTTTTACAAAGACGTCTATCGCTGCTTGAAACCGGGTGGCGTCATGACCGCCCAGAGCGAGTCACCCCGCTTTAACCAGGCGGCATTCGTCGATCTCAATCGCTGCCTAAAGAGCATTTTCGAGGCTGAGAACGTCTTTTGCTACCTTGCCTTTATCCCTACCTACCCAACTGGGATGTGGAGCTTTTCATACTGCACTAAGAACGGTCTGCATCCGACAGCGCCCCTGAATGAAGCGCGCGCTCGGCAAATCTCTCAAGACTTTGACCTGCAGTATTACAACAGCAGTATCCACCGCGCCGCCTTTTGCCTGCCGACGTTCATTCAAAGAATGCTCGATGGTCACTAAGCTAGACATCATTGCCAGCTTTGATCCTAGCGAGGTCGGACTGGAAAATGGCAACCTGTTTGGGTTTCCATTCACCTATGAGACGGCTGACATCATCGTACTGGGAGTGCCTTGGGAGGTCAGTGTCTCTTACGGAGCGGGCACTGCTCAAGGCCCGCAGGCAATCTTAGAGGCCTCACCGCAGCTGGACTTTTACGATCTAGATAATCCGACCGGCTGGCAGCAGGGCATTTTTATGCTGCCGATTGCCTCGGAGCTGATCTCGCAGAATGCTGCGCTGCGCGCTAAAGCTGCTCAAATTATTGCCGGGCAGGAGCAGGGTGTTCAGATTGCTGCTGATGACGCGCTAGCAAGCGCCCTGGCTGAGGTAAATCGCGGCTGCGATCGCATGAATCAGTGGGTATTTCAGCAGAGCCAGCAGGCGCTGCGGCAGCAAAAAAAGGTGGCGGTGATTGGCGGCGACCACAGCGTGCCGCTGGGCTATCTGCAGGCGCTAGGCGAGCAGTACGCTGAGTTTGGCGTACTGCACATTGACGCCCATGCCGATCTGCGTCGGGCCTATGAAGGGTTTGAGTTTTCTCACGCCTCAATTATGTACAACGCGCTGCAGATGCCGCAGATCGTCAAGCTGGCGCAGGTTGGCCTGCGTGATGTGTCACCGGCTGAGGTGCAACTAGCCGAAGCCTCTGACGGCCGAGCGGTGATGCACTTTGACGCCGTGCTCAAGCAGCAGCGCTATGGCGGTACGCCCTGGCTGACGCTCTGCCAAAAGATAGTGGCTGACCTGCCGCAGCAGGTTTACATCAGCTTTGACGTGGACGGGCTCGATCCGAAGCTCTGCCCTAGAACCGGCACGCCCGTACCAGGCGGCTTAGAGATAGAAGAAGCCTACTGCCTCTGTCGCGAAGTGGTGCGCAGCGGTCGAGAGATCGTCGGCTTTGATCTCTGCGAGGTTGGCCCTGACAGCTGGGATGGCAACGTCGGTGCGCGGATTGTCTATAAGCTGTGCAATCTAATGGGGCTATCAGGCAGGGCGTGAGCCCGCAGCAAAACTATGGCGCAGGGTAGACGCGATCGCAGCGTCCTTCCTTCACAATGCCAGTAGCTTTTTGACCGGATGCCATGACTTTGACCGCACTGATTACCGGCGCTTCACAGGGGACAGGCCGCGCCACGGCCCTGTACTTTGCTCAGCGCGGCTATGACATAGCGATCGCGGCGCGCAGCGCCGATCGGCTAAATCAGGTGGCCGATGAAATTCGCAGCTTAGGGCGTCAGGCGCTGGCCATCCCCACCGACGTGTCCCAGCCTGACCAGGTCGCAGCGCTGGTTGAGAAAACGCTGGCCGCGCTAGGCTCGGTTGACGTGCTAATTAACACGGCCGGTATTTGCCTCACCGGCCCCGTGCAGAGCACGACGCTCGAAGATTGGCATCAGCTAGTCGACACCAACTTTTGGGGCTACGTCTATACAATCAACGCGCTACTGCCTCACCTGATCGAGCGCCAGCAGGGCGCTATCGTCAACGTTGGCTCATTTGGCGGTAAGCTACCGCTGCCGCAGATGACGGCCTACTGCGCCAGTAAGTACGCTGTGACGGGTTTGAGTGAATCGCTGCAGGTCGAACTGGCGCAGCACAATATTCACGTGGCGCTGGTGCATCCGGGCGTAATCAACAGCAGCTTTATGGAGCGCGCCCAGTTTCGCGGTGAAGGCGACCAGCAGGCGCGCGATCGCATGGCGAATATGCTCAAATCGAGCTGGGTGAGCCAGCCGGAAGACATTGCTCAGGCAATCTGGCAAGCTGTTGTTCACAAGCGCAGTGAGACCGTGGTAGGACCCGCCACGCTGGCGACAGAGGCGCATCGGCTGTTCCCAGGGCTCACACGCTGGGCGCTGCGCGCCGCTGTTTGACATAAGGCGAATTTGGTCAGTAAAAGGTCGAGATTCATTAATGAAAGCGATCACTTCAAAAATTAGATGACCCAATAGCAAGCGCAACGCCGATTTGCTTCAGCTACACTATGGTAAAGATGTAGGCTAATCTATTGAGGCTTGTGCATGACTTTAGCGGATCTTTTACCTACACTTAGGCAGTTGCCAGAGTCAGAAAAGTTAGAGCTAATAAGACTTTTAGCAGCTAATCTCTGTAATGGTATGAATATTTCACCGTTCGAGCCTTTCAAAACCTACTTTTTGCCTACTCCTTACAATGCTTTTGGTGCAGGAGCTGTTTTGATGCAGGCTATGTCAACTGCCGAGTCGCTAGAACAGTAACATGCGCTTGAGATATTCAACAACTGACTCGTCCCAAAACCACGCAGCTAAATGTATTTGTCAAGCTAGCTAAGAGGGCGGATATTTCTAAAAGCTCTACGCACTAGTCAATAATCTGACGTGCAATCCAATGCTTTCGTTGATTGCATCTCTAAAAAAAGGGCCGCGCTGCGGCCCTTTGAGTTTCCAGCAGAAGACTTGATGATCTTGTATTGGACTATTTATTTGGCTGAGGCGTCATGCGCAGATAGGGCTTCACCTCAGTCACCCCTTTCGGGAACTTTTGCTTGGCTTCTTCGGTAGAAATCGACGGCACCACGACGCAGTCGTCGCCATCTTGCCAGTTGGCTGGCGTTGCGACCTTGTGATACTCAGTCAGCTGTAGCGAATCAATGACTCGCAGCAGCTCGTCAAAGTTGCGGCCTGTGCTAGCCGGGTAGGTAATGCTGAGACGCAGCTTTTTGTCCGGATCGATGACAAAGACTGAGCGCACCGTCAGCGTGTTGCCCGTGCTGGAGTTCGGGTGAATCATCCCGTACAGCTCAGACACTTTCTTGTCACTGTCTGCCAGGATGGGATAGTTGACAGTGGTGCTTTGAGTTTCATTGATATCGCCAATCCAGCCCTTGTGTGAATCAGCATCGTCAACGCTGAGCGCAATCGTCTTTACGTTGCGCTGCTTAAACTCATCCTGCAGCTTAGCGACCATACCTAGCTCAGTGGTGCAGACCGGCGTGTAGTCCGCCGGGTGAGAAAAGAGCACGACCCAGCTATCGCCTGCCCAGTCGTAAAACTTGATTTCGCCCTCAGACGACTGTTGAGTAAAGTCAGGGACTTTATCACCTAGTTGAAGCGCCATAACCGTATTCCTGTGTTTCCTTACTTAGAACAAGACTCAGCAGCAAGCCTGCGAGTGGGCAAGGCTGCCCGTGAATCATGTTGTCACAAACTCCGGTATTCCGATCGGAGTTTAGAGGATTTCTTAACCATCGTAGCGTGAAGGCACCGATCCCCAGCTGTGCTCGGCCTCGATCGGATCGGTTGATGCGATCGCGCTAGCTCTTAAGGTAAGTAATTTTGCGGAGATTAGCCGGTATACGTAAATGGCCTTTTACAAATCGTTTCATTTGGCAATGTTCGGCACAACGCCTTGCTTATTTCTCTAATGCAGGCGCTCGACTACGGGCGCTCAATTTTAGACTGAGCGCAGCCTAGCATCCCCAAATAGCTGAGCCCTAAGTAAACTGCTGCCAGCGTTCCGGCCACCTGCAGCTCGCCGGCCTGAATCCGCCTACTTACGGTCGCTAGCGGCACCCGCACGAGCTCAATGTCTTCTGTGAGGTCAAGCTGCTGCTGCCCTACCGGCTGTGCATCTTTCGCTAAGAATAGGTGAATTCGGTTTGTCTCTTTGACCGGATTGTCATAGAGCGTTGCCAGCGGTATCAGCCCGGCGGCGCTGTAGCCGGTTTCTTCCTGCAGCTCTCGCAGCGCCGCCGTGTCAGCTGCCTCTTGAGCTGGGTCAAACGTACCGGCCGGCAGCTCGAGCAGCACCTGCTGCGCCCCGTGACGATACTGACGCACAAAGACAATTTCCTGCTGGGGCGTCACCGGTAGCACCAGCGCGACGTCGGGCCGAACGCTGACAAAATAATCCTCAACCACCTGGCCATCTGGCAGCTGCACGCAGTCTTGCCGCACCTTATACCAGCGATGGTCAAAGGCCAGGCGCGATCGCAGAATCTTCCAGTGTTTGTCAGTTGGCCGGGCGTCAGTCATAGCGTATTCAGCAGCGAACGTCAGTCATGATCTATGCTTCGATAGTAAACGCCTATCTAAAACAGACCCAACGCTATGGCAGAGATGACTGGCAAAGTGCTCCTCGTCGATGATGAACCTGGCCTGCGCGAGGCGGTTCAAGCTTATCTAGAAGACAGCGGCTTTGAAGTGCAGGTTGCCAGCAACGCCACTGAAGGCTGGGAACTGCTGCAGCAGCGCCCGCCGGACGTGCTCATTTCAGACATTATGATGCCGCAGGTTGATGGCTATCAGTTTTTGCAGCAGGTGCGCGACGATGCCCGCTACAAAAGCCTGCCGGTCGTGTTTTTGACCGCGCGCGGTATGACCAGCGATCGCATTCAGGGCTATCAGGCCGGCTGTGATGCCTACCTGCCGAAGCCCTTCGACCCAGAGGAGCTAGTCGCGATCGTCAGCAACCTGATCGAGCGGCAGGCCGACCGCACGCCCGAAGGCGGCACGCCGGACATTGCTGTGATGGCCCGTCAGATTGAAGAAATTAAGGCCCTTTTAACTCAGCGCGGCACCATTCCGCAAAAGCAGTCGCCGATTCGCATCGACCTCACCCCGCGCGAACAGGACGTGCTCAATCTGGTGGCAGAAGGGCTAATGAATAAAGAAATTGCTAGCCGGCTGGGCACCACGGTGCGCAATGTTGAAAAGTACGTCAGTCGGCTGTTTGGCAAGACTGGGACGAATAGTCGCACGGAGCTGGTGCGGTTTGCGCTGGAGCATGGGTTGGTGACTACTTGAGGAGAGAGGAAGAGGGGGCAAACTGGTTGACGAGGGTTTGCCAGATTTCTTGGGCGCTGCTGCCTTTGAAGAACCAGAAGGTGGTTTCCCAGCAGAAGAAGGCGACGCCGCGATAGCCGGCTGCTTGGACGGCCTGAATTTCTTGGCTGAGCCGGTCGATAGGTTTAGAGCTGAGAAAGGGGCCGGTGTAAAGGCCAATGGCAATGGGCACGCGATCGCGCAGCTGGTAGAAGCCGCTGTTGTAGAGGTCGTTTTCAAAGATGCTGAGGTCAGTGCGATAGAGCTGCACCACAACTTCGTCAATTAGCCCTAAGTCGACCCAGCGGGTCCAGTCTTGCAGATATTTGCGATAGGCAAAGCTAGGCGGGTTAGGTGAGATGGAAATCGCTGCTTTGGGATCGACGGCTTTGACGGCGTAGGTAATCTTTTCCATCAGCTGCGTGATTTGATTGGCGCGCCAGGCGACCCATTCGGCGTCGCTCGGATCGCTCGGTGGGGCTGCACCGCCGTGCTCTGACTGGTAGCGGTTGACCGTGTAGGGGTCATAGCCAAAGTCAATGGGCAGGCCAAAGTGGTCGTCTAGCTGAATGCCGTCAACCGCGTAGCGCTGCACCACTTCTACGATCAGGTCGGTGAGGAACTGCTGCACCTCGGGATGAAACGGATTGAGCCAGGCTAGATTGCCGCCCGCAATCTCTAGCTGAAAGTTGCGCAAGGGGCGCGGCAGAATCGGGTTGGGCGCTAGCGGATCACCGACGGTAGCGCCTGCCTGGTTGACGGTGAGCCAGTCGGGGTGGGCCTGCGCGATCGCAGCGGTTGCCGGGATCATCAGTCCATACTCAAACCAGGGCAGAATTCGCAGGTGCTGTCGATGCGCCTGATAGACCAGCTCGCGGAGAATGTCGTCGCCTGGCACGAACAGCATGTCGGTAGTGACATCTCGCAGCGGGGCCCCGGCCGCTTTGGCCGTCCGGCTCGGGTGCAGCGTATAGCCCCGATTCCAAACGCAGGGGTACAGCGTATTGAGGTGATGTTTGGCTAGGTTGGCGACTACCTCATCTGCCCGCAGCGTGTAGTACATCAGCGATGCACCCACGTTGGTCATCCACACCCCGCGAATCTGCTCGGCCGCTGCGGGGGGCACCACCGGCGCCTGCCACAGGGCGAATACCAGCCATATTGCTCCCAAAAAGAGCACCCAGTGTCTTAACCTGCGCTTACGAACTGCCTTTGCCACTCGCTGTCTATTGCCTCTATTCGGCGCTGCTAGTCTTCGATATCAACCTACAGCTGTTTGAAGGGCTATACCGCCTGCTTTCGCAAAAACGTTACCACCGCTGCGCTCACCTTCTCGGCCCAGTCTTCCTGAGCATAGTGACCTACCTGCTCTAGCCGCTCTAGCTCTACGTTGCCGAGCTGCTCAGCAAACTTTTCTGCTAGGCTCACCGGCAGCCACGGGTCGGATAGGCCCCAGGCAATTAGCGTGGGGGCCTGCCAGTCTGCGAACCCCTGATCGAGCTGCGGCATCACCTGAGCCAGCTGCAGCCGCTGAATTGTCCACAGCAGCGCTCGCCCAACGTCGGAGCTCTTTAAGAACGGTCGTCGGTAGACGTCTAAGTCTTCATCATCGACCTGATAGGGACCGCCCCCTTCTAGCGTACGGTCGACCAGCAGCGGATCCTGTGTCATCACATCGCCAACGAACGGCCAGCCCATCATCTTTAGCTTCAGCGGCAGCTTTGCCTCGCTGGTTAGCGGCGTATTCAGAATTGCCAGCCGCTCAATCCGGTCTGGATGCTGCGCCGCATAGAGCAGGCCGACGGTACCTAAAAACCCTTGCACCACCAAAGAATATTTGTCTAGGGCCAGGCTGTCTATCCAAGCGGTAAGCGCGGCTAGAAAGGCCTCGGGCGTGTAGTCAAACTGGCTTTTATCTGGCTTCGCTGAGAAGCCATGCCCAATCCAGTCGGGGGCGTAGGCGCGAAAGCCCTTTTCGGCGAGTGCTGGCAGCACATCGCGCCAGCTGTAGCTCTGAGCGACCAGCCCGTGCAGCAAAATGACGGGCGGGCGGCCATTGTCGCTATTGGGCACCGCTTCACGATAAAACCAGCGCAGGCCGCCCGCTTCAACTTCATGCTCGGCAATTTTCACAGGTGGCACCTCCGGTCGTATCGCTCCAGTGTGGATTGAGCTTATCGCTCTAGGTGACGGTTTGCCAAGCGCGCTGCCCTCGGCCCTCGTGCTATAACAGACAGCGTATCTGCCCTGACTGCCCGCTCATGTCTCCGTCTTTTGAGCTGCTGCTGCAACGCTACGCCCAAGCGCTCGATATGCTCGACGCGGCGGAGACGCTTACCCCGGCCGGGGTGCTGACGGTATTTGAAGTGCGATCGCAGCTACAGCAGCAGCTGGCTGAGACCTTACCGGCGGCCGATCGCCTAGCGGAGCTGCTGCTGCTCGATGAGCGGCTGCGACAGCAGGCGCAGCCAATTGCGCAGGCGGTCGATCTGGCGACCTGGCGGCTCAGCGTTAACCCACCGGTTGAAGCCTGGTGGTGGTTTTTAGATCAGGAGACGACAGCGCCACCGACGAAATTTTTGCAAGGCTACGCGGTAGAGGTTGAGCTGCTCAGCAGTGCGATCGCTGCCGGCGCTGATGAAAAAACATTGACGCAAAGAATTTTGTCAGTTTTGCTAGCCCGCGATGCGCTGCAGTCGCAGCTGGGCCAGCCGGAGCTGCCCGTGGCGATTTTGGTCAAAGTTAACCAGCTAGATGAACAGTTTCGCCAGCAGTTTGAGCTGATTGCCCAAAAGACTCATCCGCAGCGGCTGGTGCGAGCGCTTGACGAGCTGGGCGATATTCGCAATATTCTCAATCCGCCGCTGGCGTCTTGGTGGTGGTTTTCGAAGATCAATATCCACTGGTGGGACCGGCTAGATGCGGTTTGGAATACGCTGACGATTGTTTGTTTAGCGCTCTCGTTTAGCTTGCTGACCGACATTTCTAGCCGGTTTTTAGCCGAAGGGTCTAGCTCACTGGGCAACTTTGCTGTGATTGCGCAAACTCTCTTGGCGCTGATTGGTGGCGGCTCGCTGACGAAGCCAGGGCAGCGGCTGATTGAGCGCACACTGCGAGGGCTGCGGCTGCCCAAGCACTATTGGCAAGAAGCTAGATTTATCGGCGCGGCGCTGCTGCTGATTGTCTTTATTAGCTTTAAGGCCAGCCTGCCAATCTTTGCGCGCGCCTACAACAACATTGGCTACTGGCAGTATGAGAAACAAGATGACCTCAGTGGCGCGGCCACCAACTACCGGCGCGCGCTAGCCATGTCGCCTAGCTATACGCGAGCGCACTACAACCTGGGCGTTCTCTATGAAGATCTGCAGGACTTTGAAAGCGCTAGAGAGCATTATTTGATTGCCTTACGCAGCGGCGATATTGCCGCCTATAACAACTTTGCTCGACTGGAGGTTTTGGCCGGCAACAGTGAGACGGCCGTGGCGCTGCTGCGCGCTAAGGTGACGCCGCAGACGCTGAGTCAGATTGACGCCGCCAAGACCCGTCACGACCTGCAAAAAAATTTAGGCTGGGCGCTGCTAGAGCAGGGCTTTTATGAAGAGGCCATGCGCTATCTGAGACAGGCCATTGAAACCGACCCCGATCAGCCCTCGTCTCGCTGCCTGCTGGCAAAGGCCCAGACTCAGCGGCTCGAAGCACAGGCCGATAGCCTCACAGAAAATCAGGCGCTATCGGCTGCCTGGGAACGCTGCCAGCGCGTCTTCATTCAGAAAAAGCAGGCGATTGATGCGGATGAAAGCGTAATCGAGGTACTCACGCCTGAAGAATATGATTGGTATTACGAAGCCAAACGTCGTATGTCCAGCCCTGACCTATGAAGCGAACGCTCGTCACTCTTGCTATTGCAGCGCTAGCCGTCTTAAGCATCCCCAGCCTGCCTGCGAACGCCTTTCCCTGGTTTCAGTTTGTGCGCGAGCTGTTTGGCAGCGGCGGCGCTAGCACGGCCCCCACGCGCGGTGGCACCAATCCAGCGCTGCCCTATGTTTTGAGCCCGCGCCGCAGTAAGATTGCCGACCCGCGCCCGCTGCTGCGCTGGAACCCGGTCGCTGAGGCCAGCCGCTATACCGTGACGCTCAGAGGCCCAGACGGTATTGTGTGGCAAGAAACTGTCTCAGGGCAGACGGCGCTGCGCTATCCAGGTGAGCCGCCGCTGCTGCCAAATGTAGACTACGTTCTGAGCGTCAGCACAGATACGGGCGTCTCTTCTGTGCAAGAGGCGGTACCGGGGCTGGCCTTTAGCCTGATTGAGGCGACAGCGCAGACGGCGGTCACGGCGGCGCTGGCCGACGTGGGGACTGCCCAGGATGAGGCATCATGGCTGGCGCAGGCAGACGTGCTGCAGAGCTATCAGCTGCTGACAGCGGCGATCGCACTTTTAGAAGCAGCACCGCCCAGCGTAGCGGTCTCGCGACGGCTAGGCGAACTCTACCTGCAAACGCAGCTGGCGCTACAGGCAAAGCCGCAGTTTGAACAGGCGCTGGCGCTGGCCAAAGCCGCTGGAGACGTGCGATCGCAGGCCGACTTAAATGTGTTCCTGGGCTACGTGGCGCTAGAGCTGCGGCAGCCCTACCCGGCGCTAGCGCGGCTAGAGCAAGCCCAAACGCTTTACGAACAGGCCGGGCTAACGCAGGAGGCCGATGCCGTCGCGCAGTGGCTGGCCTCCATTTCTCGCTGATTATTTTGAACTCACTGCTTGAACCCGTTGCTTGAACCCACGATTAGATGCTATCTACCAAACCTTGCCAACGCTTAACCGGGCTGCTCGCTGGGCTGCTGACCGGGCTATCCGCTGTGCCTTTACTGCCATCTGCGAGCGCCTGGGCGCAGCCTGGCCCGATAGCGGCTGAGCAGTTCTATAAGCAGGGGCAGGCAGCGCAGCGGGCTGGTCGCTACGCCGATGCCATTGCTGCCTATAGCGAGTCGCTGGCGGGCTGGTCACAGCTGCTAGCAAACGCTGGCCGTGAAGAACGCAGCGCGATCGCAGACAATCAGGCCGTTGTCTACACAGCGCGCGGTCAGGCGCAGCAGGCGCTCGGCCAGTATGCTGCTGCTGAGGCTGACTACCAGCAGGCGCTGACGCTGCGACAGCAGTTTGACAACCCGCGCGGTCAGGCAATTACGCTAAATGCGCTCGGCACGCTCGACCGGCGGCGCGGTCAGCCAGAGCAGGCGCTACAGCACTACGAGCAGGCGCTCGCCATTCTCGGCAACGCCGGCAGCGACGAAGATCGGGCCACTATCCTGAATAACATCGGTGTTATTGCCACCGATCTGGGCAACAGTGGGCAGGCGCTACGCTACTACGAGCAGGCGCTCGCGGCAGCCGGCAGCGATGAAACCCGGCGAATTAAGGCGCTGCTCAATATCATCAATGCCTACAATGCGCTCGGCCAGCCCGACCAGGCCGAAACTTACTACAATCAGCTGCTAGAGATCAGCCAGTCGGCGTTTGATCCGACGCTGGCGGCGGCTGTCTTTAATAACTTGGGCGCTTTCTACGTCAGCCGCCAGCAGTATGCTGAGGCGCTAGAGGTCTATCGGACCGCGCTCAGCGCCAGTCGCACCCCAGAGCAGCAGGCCAGCATTTTTAATAAGCTGGGCAACGTGCAGGCGAGCCTAGGCAACCGCTATGCGGCGCTCAACTTTGGCACCGAAGCGACCACGGCCTATCAGCGTGCCGAACTGCGCTATCAGCAGGCGCTCGATATTTTTAACCAGCTGGGCTACCTGCCTGGGCTGGGGCAGGTGCTCACCGATCTGGGGCAGCTGTCCGAGATTCAAGCTGACCCGGCGCTGGCGCGCGACTACTACCAGCGAGCGGTGGATGACGTGTTTGAGGCGGCGCTGGCCGATACGCACACGCCCAGCATCAAAGCGGCGCTGGCCGACCAAAATGCGATCGCCTACGCTCGCTTGGTTAGCCTGCTGTGGGATGCCGGCGACTATGCAGCGGCCTTTAACTATGCCGAACGGGCCAAAGCCCGCGCCTTTCTCGATCAGATTGCGGGGCAGACTGAGATTAGCTTTCGCAGTGAAGGGTCCCTGCTGCAGCAGGCCCAGTCGCTGCGGGCTGAGCTAGCGCTGCTGAGAAGAAGGCTGGCTCAACCGAGCGAGGCCGATGCCCCGAGCGCCCCCCAGCAGCTGCAGGTCGAAATTGCTCAAAAAGAGCAGACCTACGTAGCGCTGCTGCGCCAGATCGAGCGCCAAAATGCGGCGGCGGCCGACTTAGTCAGCGTCACCCCGGCCCCGCTCAGTCAGCTACAGTCGCAGCTGGCGGCTGACACCACGCTGGTGAAGTATTTCGTGCTAGACGATCGGGTTTTGGCCTTTGTGGTCACGCCAGAGGCTTTTCACGCGCGGGCGCTGCCGATCGGTCGCGAGGCGCTGAGCGAAGCCATTCAGCAGCTGTATGAGTACGACTTTGCCACGCTAGGCGACCCTCACCCCAGCAGCCTGCAGGCGCTGCACCAGGCGCTGATTGCCCCGATTGCGCCGCTGCTGCAAACCTCGCACCTGACGATTGTGCCGCATAGCTCGCTGCACTATGTCCCGTTTGCTGCGCTGACTGACGGTCAGCGCTATCTGATTGACCGCTACGCACTGACCCACCTGCCCAGCGCTAACGTGGCCCAGTTTTTGCAGCCGCCCAGTCAGAGCGCTGAAGCGGCTGTGGCCTTTAGCAACCCAACGCTCGATCTGCCCTTTGCCAGCCAAGAAGCCAGCGCCATCGCCGCGATCTATCCGACCGCCGCTGCTAATGGCCTGGCCGCGACCGAAGCCGAATTTTGGCAAAGCGCTGCTCAGGCCGATATCTTACACCTGGCGACTCACGGCGAATATAACCCGCAGCGGCCGCTGCTGAGCCAGCTGCTGTTTGCGCCAGCCGGCACGCGCGATCGCAACGACGGTCAGCTCGCCGTCTATGAACTCTACGACCTCGACCTAACCCGAGCCCAGCTCGTCGTGCTCAGCGCCTGTCAAACCCAGGTGGGCCAGCTCAGTCGCGGCGATGAAATCGTCAGCCTCAACCGCGCCTTTCTCTTTGCCGGCACGCCCAACGTGATTGCTACCCTATGGAACATCAATGACGACGCCACCGCCTACCTGATGGAGCGCTTCTACACCTACCTGCTCGATCAGCCGGTGGAAGTTGCCCTGCAGCAGGCCCAGGCCGACACCCGCCAGCAGTACCCGCACCCGTACCACTGGGCGGCATTTGTGCTGACCGGCAGCGGCGGCTAGGGGCATTCGCGGCCGCCTAGCTTAAAAACAGCCGATAGGCCGGATTTTGGTTTTCATCCCAGTAGCGATAGCCGAGCGTGTCTAGAAAAGCTTGCCATTCGGCCATCTCTGACGGCGGCACCTGCATGCCGACGACGATGCGGCCATAGTCAGCGCCGTTGTTGCGATAGTGGAACAGGCTGATGTTCCAGTTGGGGCTCATGGCGCTGACGAATTTCATTAGCGCGCCGGGCCGCTCAGGGAACTCAAACCGATAGAGCAGCTCGTTGTGGGCAAGCGGTGAGCGACCGCCGACCATGTGGCGCAGGTGCATCTTGGTGAGTTCGTCGTCGGTGAGGTCGAGCGTTTTGAGGCCGTTGGCTTCAAAGGTTTCTTTCATCTTGATCGCATCGGCGCGGTTTTGGATTTGCAGGCCCACGAAGATATGAGCTTCTCGCTCATCGGCGATGCGATAGTTAAACTCTGTGAGGTTGCGCTTGCCTAGGCATTCGCAAAAGCGGCGCAGGCTGCCGGGCTCCTCAGGAATCGTCACGGCAAAGATAGCCTCGCGCTGCTCGCCAAGCTCGGCGCGCTCAGCGACGAAGCGCAGCCGGTCAAAGTTCATGTTGGCACCGCAGGCGATCGCAACCAGCGTCTGATCGCGAATGCCCTCGCGCTCGACGTAGGCTTTGGCCCCGGCAATGGCCAGCGCCCCGGCCGGCTCAACGATAGAGCGGGTGTCTTCAAACACGTCTTTGATGGCGGCACAGGTGTCGTCGGTGCCCACCAGAATGATGTCATCGACGTACTGCTGACAGAGCCAGAAAGTTTCTTCGCCCACCTCGCTGACCGCGACGCCATCGGCAAACAGGCCCACCTGCGGCAGCCGAACCCGCTGGCCCAGCTTTAGCGACTGATACATGGCGTTGGCATCGACCGGCTCGACGCCGATGATTTTAATTTCTGGGTGCAGCCGCTTGACGTAGGCAGCAATGCCTGAGATCAGCCCGCCGCCGCCAATGGCAACGAAAATGGCGTGAATTGGCTGCTGATGCTGTCGCAAAATTTCCATGCCAATAGTGCCCTGACCGGCAATCACGTCCGGGTCATCGAACGGATGAATGAAGGTCATGCCTTTTTCCGCTTCGAGCTGGCGGGCATGAGCGTAGGCTTCATCAAAGGTTTCGCCCTGCAGAATCACCTCGCCGCCGCGCGCTTTGACCGCATTTACCTTCACCTGCGGCGTCGTCACCGGCATGACGATAATGGCGCGCGAGCCGAGCTGCCGGGCCCCCAGCGCCACCCCCTGCGCGTGGTTGCCAGCCGAGGCCGCAATCACCCCCTGCGCTAGCTTTTCTGGCGAGAGCTGCGCCATCTTGTTATAAGCGCCGCGCAGCTTAAAAGAGAATACCGACTGCACATCCTCACGCTTGAGCAGCAGCTGGTTCTGCAGTCGCGCCGAGAGGTTAGGCGCCACCTCAAGCGGCGTTTCTTGCGCCACGTCATAGACGCGAGCGGTGAGGATGCGCTTTAGGTAGTCGGCTTGCATAACATTAAGGTTGATGAACAGGGGGTATGTATACTCTACCGAGCTAACCTACCCTGTGGATATTTTCGGTAAAACCAGGGGCACTACTAAAGCGAACTCACTATTAAGATCTGCCGACGAGGCTACTATGCAATATCCTTTGACATTAACGTTTAAATTTTGGGCGCTAGCGCCGCAGATTACGGTGCAAGATTCGTCTGGGCGACTGGTGTTTTATATTCGGCAGAAGCTGCTGAAGCTGAAAGAGTCGATTGGCGTCTTTGCCGATAAAGAGCGGCAGCAGCAGCTGTATGAGATCAAAGCCGACCGAATTATTGACTTTTCGGCTCGCTACAACTTTGTTAGCCCGATTGGGCAGACGCTGGGCGCGGTCAAGCGGCGCGGCTGGCGCTCGCTTTGGAAAGCCCGCTATGACATTTTTCAAGGTGAGCAGGTGATCTTTACCATCAGTGAGAAAAATCCTTGGGTCAAGGTGATGGACTCGCTGTTTGCTGAGATTCCGGTGGTGGGGCTGTTTACGGGCTATGTGTTTAACCCGAGCTATCTGGTGACGCGCGCCGATGGGACGCTGGTGATGACGCTGGAGAAAAAGCCGGCGTTTTTGTCGCGGATTTTTACGATCAAGCAGCTAAATCAGCTGAGCGAGACCGAAGAGACGGACGTGCTGCTGAGCCTGATGATGATGATTTTGCTAGAGCGGCGACGCGGCTAGGAGAGGCAGGCGGAGGGCGGGGGCTGGCTGCCTGACACATTTCCTGAAATGCCTGTGAGCTCGTAGGTTGCGGTTGAGGCACGAAACCCAACAAAATTATCGAAAGCCAACCGCGTTGGGTTTCGCAAGCTCAACGCCAACCTACACAAACAAAAATATTGGCCAGAGAATAAGATATGTCAGGCACTCAGGGGCGGGGGGCCTTCCGCCCTTGGGTTTAGCGCCGCAGGCGGCGGCTGAGGACGATGATGACCTCACCGCTTTGACCGGTGGGCTGGGGGCTGCTCCAGTCATTGGGCTCGGCATAGCGGAGCTGGTGTAGCCGGTTGACGACGCGCTGTACGCCGGTGGGCGAGCCGCGCAGGCTGTGGTGAATGGTCTCGAACTGTGGCTCATCTGGGGTGAGAACAGGCGAAAGCGGAGGCACGACAATGCCCGAGGCGAGATATAGCAGCATGGATTTTGGTCTCCGGTAAGGGTTCGATTGGGAGGAAACCAAAATCCAAAATCACTTAGCCACCCCGTCACTTGCGTGCACGTCGGGGTGGCTAGGGCATAATATCCCTAGACTCCAGACTGCCTATGACAGTGTGGGGTTCAGCTGCTCGCTTGGTATTGGTAGTACCGGCGAGCGGCGCTAAGAGACCTTGGATTTTGTTTGAGTCACCGTCAGAGGGCCAACGGCTTAGTTATTGAAGATAAAGCGATCGCGTCGCTCAGTCAACTAGGCTGCAAGGTTTTTTTAGATTTGTTCTAGAGTACGAATAAAGCGAGGGCTAGGTGCGATCGCTTACTTTTCGCTCAATCGCTTGAATCAGCTGGTTGAAGCCGGAGTCGGTATGAATTTCAGCCGTTAAGGTATTCATATCTTTGAGGATATTCGTCAAGCTGGGCAGATGGCGGCGGATCTCGTTGTAGAGATCAATGTCTTCGCGAAAGCCGTCCATATTAGCGGCAGAGACTTCTTTGATAGCGTCGTCTAGCTCCTTGATTTGGCTTTCCCAATATTTGACATATTTGATTCGATCAATGGGCTTGTAGATTTTGGCATCGTTTAGAACGATGGGGAAGATGCGATCGCGAAACTGCTCGTTTTCAGCAATCTGCAGCAGCTCGAACATGCAGTTTTCTGACTCTAGATATTTTTTACTGAGCACGACGACAACGCACTGCCCTTTTCCTAGCTGCTGCATAAAGGCTTTGATGCTGCCTTTGAACCCTAAATCGCGTTTGTCGCGAATCAGCGAAATTTCTTTGTCTGCAAAGACTGCCTCCAGCCGATCAACAATTGATTCACTGTCGCCGCCCCAGGCGTAGGACACAAAAACAGAGTTTGACGGAAACTCTGAAGCGGGTTCCTGATATTGCTGCGTAGGTAGGCTAAAAGGAAGCGGCAAATTGCCCATCAGAAAAGGATTTTGCTGAAACGTAAAGAATGATTCGGCACCGGCTTTAATTTCTTGCGCCTGCGGCTCTATCACATTGTCGATCAGGCGGCGTACCTGCACCATTTTGTAGCTTTTGTCGCAAAAGATTTCATACTGGCGATCGCGCAGAAAGCGCTGCAGCTTTTCTAAAGGGTAGACCGTTGGTGTCTGGCTGCCCTTACAGGTCTCACAGTTGCAGGGAATCAGCGTATCGTACTGGAGCTTTTCGTAAGTCGCGTTGATTTTCTCTAGCTCATGGGCAATCACAAACAGCAGTCGCTTTTTCTGCGAGCCCAGAGCGCGAATGCGAATCTCTGACTTGTAGTAGCGGTCTTCTTCAATCACTTCGGCTCTAGCCCAGCCGTTGGTTAAAATCACACCGTGCTTCCAAACCAGCTGCTGCTGCTCAATCTGCTCGTGCATGGCCACAATCAGGCGCGGGAAGATGGCTTTGGGCTTGAACTCATAGTGGTAGCGCAGAATCAGGCAGTCGGCATTACTCCAAGCGTCTTCATAGTCGAGCTGTTCTTTTTGCAAGAGCTGCGGCGCGATGTAGTGACCGTTGCGACCAGGGATTTCGTAGCAAAGCTCGAACTGCATCATCAGCTTGAGCAGCTCTGGTTGCATATTTTTATACTGGCTGTCGCTCCAGATATTTTCGAGGTCGTCATCGCTGAAGCGGCCTAGATTGTGGCGAACCTCGGCGTTATCAAGCACTTTGTAGACGGCGTTGGTGCCCCATTCAGGCTTGAGAATGACGGTGCGCTTGAGCAGCCGATCGGTTTGAAAATGCAGGCAGACGCCCAAGTCGTGCAGATAGCGGCTGACCTGCAGCATCCGATCTTCGTCAGTGAAGCCGCTGAGCCGACAGAGCTCAAAGTATTCTTCAACCGAAATATAGTCGCAGCTTTGGGCATAGTTTTCGAGCGCGTTGCGGACGCGCACCCATCTGCCCGGCAGCGGCGTGCCAACGTGAGACAGCTTTGAAATATGGTGCTGAATTGCGCCTTTGATAGCGCTGAGGCCGCGATTGTCAGCCAGGTTCGTCGCTAGCGATTCCTTGAGATTGGTAAATTCGCCTCGCAGCTGGCGCTCGTTAATCGGGCACTGACGATCTTGCTTTTCATTTTTGACAATTAGCACCGGGCTGCTGTCGCTGAGCAGCTCAATCGCCTTGAGCCAGTAGTAAAAGTCGGTATTTTCTTGGCGAGTGTCGGCAACGAGCAGATAGAGGGACCGCTCGGTGAGAAAGAACTGATGCGTAGCGTGATAGATTTCTTGGCCGCCAAAATCCCAGATGTTGACACGAAAGGTAATATCGTCAGAGAGATAAAACTCCCAGCGAATCACGTCGATACCTTCGGTTGAGGCTTCGTCTTGAGCTAGCTTATAGTCTTCGCTGTCAATTTTTTTAGCCAGTGAGGTTTTACCCGCACCGCCTTCGCCAACAATCAGCAGCTTAGCCTCGTAAAGCGGGTCTGATGCTTCGTCATTGCAGAGAGAGAAGTAAAAATCAAAAATTTCTTTCGGCTGGCGCGAGCTGAGAATTTCGGGCGGTATAGGTAGAGGATTGCCTTGTAAGTCGAGCCGCTCTAATCTGTCTAAATTTTGAAGGCAGCTAGGGATTGATGTGAACTTATTATTGCGCAGGTAAAGCTGCTGTAGGCTTTGGAGCTGAACAATCTCGGGCGGTAGGGCGCTGAGCTGATTGTAGCGCAGGTCAAGCCGCTGCAGGCTTTGGAGCTGAACAATCTCGGGCGGTAGGGCGCTGAGCTGATTGGCGCTCAGGTTAAGCCACTGCAGGCTTTGGAGCTGAACAATCTCGGGCGGTAGGGCGCTGAGCTGATTGGCGCTCAGGTAAAGCTGCTGCAGGCTTTGGAGCTGAACAATCTCGGGCGGTAGGGCGCTGAGCTGATTGGCGCTCAGGTAAAGCTGCTGCAGGCTTTGGAGCTGAACAATCTCGGGCGGTAGGGCGCTGAGCTGATTGGCGCTCAGGTAAAGCTGCTGCAGGCTTTGGAGCTGAACAATCTCGGGCGGTAGGGCGCTGAGCTGATTGGCGCTCAGGTAAAGCTGCTGCAGGCTTTGGAGCTGAACAATCTCGGGCGGTAGGGCGCTGAGCTGATTGGCGCTCAGGTTAAGCAGCTGCAGGCTTTGGAGCTGAACAATCTCGGGCGGTAGAGCGCTGAGCTGATTGGAGCTCAGGTCAAGCCGCTGCAGGCTTTGGAGCTGAACAATCTCGGGCGGTAGGGCGCTGAGCTGATTGTAGCGCAGGTCAAGCCGCTGCAGGCTTTGGAGCTGAACAATCTCGGGCGGTAGGGCGCTGAGCTGATTGTAGCGCAGGTCAAGCTGCTGCAGGCTTTGGAGCTGACCAATCTCGGGCGGTAATCTCGTCAGCCTACATTTCGATAAATCCAGCTCTTTTCGCCCATCTCGCGCCGCTCCATCGATCAGTGCCAGCAGTTCATCCTGCGTCATGTTGCTGCCTTTCCTAGCCTCTTCGATTTACCATAGCGCAGGGTCTACTGCAGCAAGAGGAAAATTAGGTAAAGCTATTTGACTATCCACAGCACGACTGCACTACCCACGATCGCAATCCCCCCCGCCACCACGGGCACCCACGCTCCCACCCAAAACAGCCCATAGCTGCTGCCCAGCATCACCAGCAGCAAACCGCCAGTGCCCAGCCAAAGGGCGCGATACCGCAGCCGCCCCACAGCCCAGCTGCCCACCAGCGACCAGCCAACAATCCAAATACCAGCGCGCCAAGGTCCCCAAGGATTGATCAGCGGCTGCCCCTCTAGCACCGCGCTCAGCAAGTGACTGACCGCATGAGCATGAATCTCAACGCCTGGCAGCTTTTGCGCCTGATGCGGCACGCGATGATAGTCCTTAAAGCTAGGCGCAACCGTACCGATCAGCACCACCCGACCCTGCACCCAGTCCGGCCGCAGCTGGTTATTCAAGATCTGCTGCACCGTCACCTGACGAGCCACGCCGGCGCGGCTAGGCGATAGTTCAGCATCATCTGGTCGCCGCCCGCATCGACCGCTCGATAGCCGCGCGCCTCTACCTCCAGCGGCGTCAGCACCGTCTCACCGATCTGCGGTCGGCTGCGAACCTCTGCCGTCCAATCTAAAAACTGATTTTCTGTTGCCAGGTAGCGCAGCGCGGCCATCATCCCCAGCGAGTAGGGGGCCTGACAGTCTGAGCCAGCGTAAGGCTCCTGACTGAGCAGATAGCGCCGAATCGTCTCATCCGCATCGATCGGCACGTCGGTAAACCCCACGGCAGATAGCGTACGCTCGGCGGGCACCTCCGGCGGCGGCGCAATGCCGGGGTCGCTGGCGCTGCTGCTGCCTCGGCAGGCGGTGACGATCCGCTCATCGGTCGCCAGCAGGCGGGCCAGGTCGGCATACTGCGGGTCAGCGGCGTAGTTGCGGTAGAGATCTAGCGCGATCGCGCTCGGCTCATAGGCCAGCAGCCGGTTCAGCAAAGTCTCTAGCGTGGCATCGCTCAGAGACGCCCCGCGCAGCGCATCGGCCGACTGCGCATTCACATCCGCCTCGGTCACCGTCACCAGCAAAATTCGCGCGTCCCAGCCCTGGCTAGGCCGCAGCCGCAGCAGCGTATCGTAGGCAGTTAGCTCTAACGGCTGCAGCAGGCCGCTCAGCCGCGCCAAAATCACCGCTGCTGCCACCGCCGCCCCGCGCCAGAGCCGCTGCTTTACCGGGCGAGCGGGGGTGCCCTGCCGCAGCTGCTGCCAGGTGGGCGGCGGCACCGTCGTACTCTGAAACAAAACCGGCAGCCAGCTAGCGTAGGGAAAGCTGTCTTCCAGCGCTTCGAGCTGTTCGCGAGCCGTTCTCACCGCCACCGGCAGCGGTTTACCCTCAGCAAAGGCTTGCAAAAACTGTTTCAAAAACGCCTGCGCCACCCGATCGGGCACCGGCTGCCGCATCACAATCACCTGCGGAATGTGCAAATCGCTGAGCGCCTGCGCCAGCCCCAGCCCGTCACAGGAGTTAAAAATTGCCAGCTGCAGCCCCTTTGCGATCGCGCTTCTCAGACCGTATTTCAAATCTTCTAGCGGCAGCTGCTGCTGCGGATTAATCTGCAGCTGCCCGCGCCCGTCCGCGTCAGACTCACTATGCCCAGCAAAAAAGAGAATATCCCAGCGCTGCTGCCACAGCTCGCGGCTGATTGCATCGCGCTTTGGCTCCACTAAAAAAGTCACCGCCGCCCCGGCCAGGCTGTTGAGAAACTGCCGATCGGCAGCCACATCAATGCCCTCGCTGTTGCCCAAAATCGCCAAAATCTTTACCTTGCGCTTAGCCGGTGCCGTCGCTGCCGCGACCGACTCAGCATCTAGCTGCCCAAAGCTAATCTCCGCCTGGCCGTAGCGCTCAATAAACTCCCACTGATGCCAGGGCAGCAGGCTCAGCCGCGCATCCTGCGTGCGAATCAGCACCTGAATCGGCTCGCTCGGATGAAACACCTCGCGCAGATAGAGATCAATCGGATAGAACTGCGGCGACTTCAGCCAAGTTTGCAGCTGCTGTGCGATCGCCTCCCCAGACCGCTTACAGCTTTGCAAAGACCCGCCCAGTACCACCCGATGCGGCGTCAGCCGTGCCTGCGTCGTCAGCCCTCGATACGTCTCCTGCCACTGCGCCAGCGCCTCAGCCAGCTGCGGCTGCGGCGGCAAATAGCCCGTCTTCTGATCGGCCGCATAGGCAGCCTGCGCCAAACTCAGCGTCACCCGAAACCCCTGCTGCTCCAAGTCACCATCCAGCCGCAAAATCACCAATCGCTGGCCCCCGGGAACCCCCTTTATCATCTCCCTCATCTCCCCCTCTCCTTATCTCCCCCTCTCCCTATCTCCCCATCCCCTCATCTCCTCAAATCACAAACCCCTCCACCACCCGCTGCTCCCCCAGCCCAATCTCCACCTCAAAGCGCTCATCCGGCACGCCGCTAAACTCAGCTGCGACCATATCCGAACCGCAGGCCACCGCCTGAATTACCGCCTGCGCCTGCTGATCGCGAATCGTCAGCGTCAGCGTCTCTGGCAGATAGAGCTGCCCGCCTAGCGGACACACTTTCACCACCAGCCGCACGGTTTCGTCGGCTGGGGTCGCTTCTACAATCAGCGCCACCGGATGCGGCTGCAGATTGAGCTGCTTGCCTCGGCTAGTGCGCAGCGGCAAATTATCTAGATCAGTCGAGAGTGACTGCGCGCCGCTTCTAAATTGAAAGGCGGGGGTTGGCTCGCTCAGCAGCTGATCGAGCGTCTGCCAGGTTTCGTCGATTTTGTTATTAAACCAGTCGCGCAGCTGCGTTAGCCGCGCCGGCCATCGCTGTTGCAGATAGGGCACCAAGGCCGCCGCCGGTCGCAGCTGGCTGAGCGGCACGGTCTCTGCCGTCACCTGCTCAACAAAGCCAAGAATTGCGGCGCTCTCTAAAGTCT
Source organism: Leptolyngbya sp. SIO4C1 (assembly GCA_010671975.1). Taxonomy (GTDB): domain Bacteria; phylum Cyanobacteriota; class Cyanobacteriia; order Phormidesmidales; family Phormidesmidaceae; genus SIO4C1. The sequence continues at coordinate 25,474 of JAAHIA010000009.1, forward strand.
CTTCTAGCTGAATCATCACATAGCCAATTCTGTTCTCCCAGGTCTCGGCAGGCACCTGAGCGTGTGTGTCGCCGGGCAGCACCGGCCGACATTCTAATTTGCCCAGCGGCGGCAGGCTGAGGTCGGCCACGTCTAAGCAGGTCTGCAAGAGCGGGTCCCAGCTGTCGCCTGCGCTCAGGTCACCGGTGAAGCCGCTGCGCTGCAAATACCGATGCACGCTCCAGATTGCCAGCGTATTAAAGTAGACCTGCTCGGCCTTGCGCAGATCGGACTGACGCTGACAAAATCGATCGGCGAGCTGATGCGCTTCCGATGTTAGCGCAATCATGATATTGGCAGCCGGGCGAGCAGAAGGAGACATGTCACTTGACCTTTGAGTAGATTACATTTGCACATATTGTTTGATCTGAGACGCTATGCGTTTGAGATAGCGCTCGTAGAAGCAGCTGAGGGTTGGCACTGGCACCTGCAGGGCCTCGGCCAGACTGGCCCAAGAGTCGCCATTGAGGCGCGCTAGGGCAATTGTTTGAAACGTGGCCTGACGGCGACCCTGCACGTGCTTTTGCAGCAGGCCGTCAGGGTCAGTCTCTAAATACTGGCGAATCTCGTCTGAGAGTGTCGCAGCGGCGCTCTGGCTGAGCGTTTCAACCGGCACCGCTGCGGTCTGCGCGATCGCGGGCGCATCGTGGTTGATTTCAATGGCAATCTCAAACAGCCAATCGTCGCTGCCGGTGCGGGCCAGGGTTTGAAACCAGGCGATCGCAGCCAGCATTGGCATCAGCTCAGGGACGAGCCGACCAGCTTTGAGCTGCAGCCAGAGCCAAGGGAACAAGATCTCTGAATCCGCTTCGCGGGTAAAGCGCCGCAGCATTAGCTTCGTGCGAAACAGCTTGCGTCGAGAGGAGATCACGCGGCTATCGGTTTGCTCTTGCTGCAGCTGTCGCGGCATCTGCTTGAGCGAGTAGTTTACCCAGGCCATCACCGGACCGCGCTGCGGATCGTACTGGTCGATCTTTTCACAGAGATAGCTGAGCGTGCGATGAAAGACGGCTTCATTCAGCGGTGCTGGCTGTTTGACTAGGCGAATGGCCGCCACCAGCTCAGACAGCGCATACTGCCGCAGCGGGCTGCGGGGTGGATATTGCTGCGCCGCGATCGCGAGCTGGGCTAGCCGCTCTTCGGTGAGTACCTGCTGCGCGGCTTGCTGCAGCGACGTCTGCCAATCTTCAGCCTCCGCCTGGGCTGAGAGCCGCTGAGTGAGCGCCTGCTGCAGCGCCTCATACAGCTCTTGAAAGATCGGTGCCGGTAGCTGCCCCTGAAACAGTCGCGCAATCGGTCGCGATCGCATGGCTTCGTTGACACAGTGCTTCAGCCTATCCGTCATCATGAACGATCGGCGCTTGCATAGCCGCTCCTCCTCCTGGACTCAAACTATATCTAATGGTGACTGCGCTCAAACGACTGTAAATTATGCAGCGTTACAGAAATTTATGCCGATAGCGTCAGTTAAATAAAACTAATCTGATTACGAAATGTTTCACTGCATAAAACCGCCAGGTTTGGTCATAAGCCATCAGTGAACCCGAACAGCGGTTAGCTCACAGACCGCTGCCGGCAATCCTTCACCTTGAGGAGAGATCTATGTCTCGCTCTACCTATCTCCTTGAAAGACCCAGCCAGTCGGCTCGTGCTCTAAAGGACTGTGACGCGGCTATCAGCTGGCAGCAGCCAAGAGACTGGCTGCTATCTCAAATTCATATTGAACATTTTTTGGACGGTATCTTACTGCTGAGCCCTCAGGGCGAATGGCTCCAAGCGAATCGCTCTGCCCGCCGGCTCTGCGCTGACTTAGCGGCCGAACAGTCGCGTCGAACGGCTGTGCCTAAAGCAGTTTGGCAGCTGTGTCAGTCGCTGATGGCTGCAGCTGATTTGACCATGGCCGAAGCTGAAATCAGCACGAATCGCCTGCCACAGCTGTATATGCGCGCCCGCTGGGTGACGCTAGAAGCCCTGTCACAGCCCTGTCTGATGGTCTTGCTAGAAGATCGCCACCAGACGGCTCGACGCTTAGCGGTTGCCGAAGCTCAGCAGTATGGCCTAACCGAAAGAGAAACTCAGGTTTGGCAGCTGCGTCGGACGGGACGCGCCAACCAAGACATTGCCGCTGAGCTGTTCATTAGCATTAACACCGTAAAGAAACATGTCAAAAATATTCTTGCTAAGCGACAAATAGCCCTGTCGTGGGACTAACTATCGCTGTCTGTTAGGAAAACTCCACAGCGGAAAAACCGCTTTTAAGAAAATATCCTGCTTTGGGGTGTTTAAGACAGTACAGCTGTCATATCTACCGGGTTAAAACAGCCAAACGGCAGCTTTTGCCAGCTAGGCGACCCAACTCCAAACCAAACCTTAGAATCAGGAGGCTCTCATGTCTAAACAAAACGTTATTAGTTTCTTACAAGCTATTTCAAATCAACCCACTTTGACCCAAAAGCTTAAGTCGATTACCTGTTCCTCGCAGCTGTTAGAGATTGCTGCTGAATATGGCTACGACTTTACTGACCAAGAGCTGCTAGCGATTGGGCCTAGATGGACGAAGGAGTGAGCGCAGGGAAAGCAGGCAGAAGAACGATGAAGGCATTTGAACTCCGCGCTTCGTCGTTTGCTTTTCACCCTTCGCCGTTCGCTACTATTGAAGAGTCGATTTTCCCTTAGGCCGATGGTAGCAGCAGCAGATACGTCTATTCAGTCAATCCTGCAGGCGCAGCGAGCGTTCTTTCAGACAGGCCAGACCCAGTCTATAGAATTTCGGCTGGCTCAGCTGCAGCGGCTGCAGCAGGCAATTGTCGAGCATCAGGCGGAGATTGTAGAGGCGGCTCGGGCTGACCTGGGGCGGCCCGAGTTTGAGGCCTATTTTGAGATTGCCTCGCTGAACGAAGTCAAAAAGGCGCTAAAGCAGCTCAAGCGCTGGGCCAAGCCGCGCCGCGTGCTGCCTTCGATTGAGCAGTTTCCGGCCTGCGCCTGGGTGCGGCCAGAGCCGCTCGGGGTGGTGCTGATTATCGGCCCTTGGAACTATCCGTTTCAGCTGATGATATCGCCGCTGGTGGGTGCGATCGCGGCTGGCAACTGCGCTATTCTCAAGCCGTCTGAGCATGCGCCACAGACCGCTCACGTAGTCGCTAAGCTGATTCGCTCCGCCTTTGAAGAGCGCTACGTGGCCGTGGTAGAAGGCGGCGTTGAGGTCAGTCAGCAGCTGCTAGCTGAGCGATTTGACCATATCTTTTTTACTGGTGGCAAAGCCATTGGCAAGATTGTTATGGAAGCAGCCGCTAAGCATCTGACGCCGGTAACGCTAGAGCTCGGCGGCAAGAGCCCCTGCCTTGTGGATGATGATATTGACCTTGACCAAACGGCCAAGCGGATTATCTGGGGTAAGTTTATCAACGCCGGCCAAACCTGCATCGCCCCTGACTATCTACTGGTAAAGCAGGCGATCAAGCCGACGCTTGTGGCGGCGCTGCAGCAGGCCATTCACACGTTTTATGGCGACCGCCCAGCTGAGAGCCCTGACTACGGTCGGATCATTAATCAGCGACATTTTGAGCGGCTGCAGACCTATCTAAGCGACGGCACTACAGTAGCTGGCGGCGAAAGCAATCCGCAGACGCGCTACATTGCGCCTACCCTGCTTGACAATGTGGGCTGGGACGACCCGGTGATGCAGGAAGAAATCTTTGGACCCATTTTGCCCATTCTGGCCTACGACCGACTAGAAGATGCGATCGCGCAGATTAGCGCTCGACCGAAGCCGCTGGCGCTCTACCTTTTCTCTAGAGATCAAGAAAAGCAGCAACAGGTGCTGCACTCAACGTCATCCGGCGGCGTTTGCGTTAACGATACGGTCATGCACATTGCCGTACCCGGGCTGCCCTTTGGCGGCGTGGGCGAAAGCGGCATGGGCAGCTATCACGGCAAAGCCGGCTTTGATACCTTCTCGCACCATAAGAGCATCCTCAAACGCGCCTTCTGGCTTGACCCCGGCTGGCGCTATGCACCCTATACGGCTAAGCGCCTACAGCTGTTCAAACGCATTGTGACTAAGTAGAAGGCCAAGCAATAAACAATGTATGCAGTAGGACAAGGGAAGGATGTTCGACACAGTTTGTAAATTTCTCGTCGAAACTTTCTCGACCGATTTTGCTGCCTGGCTGCTGGGTGAGCCAGTTGCTCTGTCTGAACTAAGCCCTTCAGAACTATCGCTCGAACCGATTCGTGCTGATGCTTTGATGTTGCTCCAGTCAGAGCAGGTCGTATTACACTTAGAATTCCAAACTCAGCCCGATCTGGCAATTCCCTTCAGAATGCTTGACTATCGCGTTCGGGTCTATCGAAGGTTTCCCAACAAGTCTATGCAGCAAGTTGTGATCTACCTACAGCAGAGTCAGTCAGCTCTTGTGAGGCAAGATACGTTTGAGATAGAAAAGACTCGTCATGAGTTTGAAATTGTTCGGCTCTGGGAGCAGCCGATAGCATCATTTCTTGATGCGCCGGGACTTTTGCCATTTGCAGCTTTAAGTCAAACTCGCGATCGTGAAGCGGCGCTACAGCAAGTTGCCAAGCAAATTGATAGAATTGCAGAGCCGCGTATGCAAAGCAATATTTCTGCTGCTGCTGCCATTTTATCCGGACTAGTACTAGACAAGGCGCCAATTCAGCGCATCTTAAGGAAGGAACTTATGCAAGAGTCGGTAATTTATCAGGACATTAAAGCTGAAGGCATCCGAGAAGGCATTCAAAAAGGTATTCAGCAGGGTATTCAAGAAGGTCTTCGTCAAGAACGGCAGCTTGTACTGCGTTTGCTTAACCGTAAAGTTGGCAATGTTCCCGAAGAGTATCGTGCGCAGGTTGAGGCGCTACCGCTACCGCAGGTCGAAGCCCTAGGGGAGGCGTTGCTAAAGTTTGAACGGCTTGACGACTTGATTGATTGGCTAGCAACACATGCTGACAGTCGGCAAGCATCTGAAGCTGAAGCACCTGAGTGATTTGCTCGAAGATGAAATACCCGCAGATTGAGTTTCGACTTCGCTCAACTCTCAAAACTGGCAGGTTGAGCGAAGTCGAAACTTAGCCGCAGCTCCCTAAGGGGTATATTAGCTGCTCACCTCTTATCTCTTGTCTTCTCCGTCTCTCACTCTGGCTCTGACGCAATCTTGCCGCGAAAGACAAAGTAGTTATACAGCGTGTAGGCCAGCAAAATGGGAATGAGAAACCCAACAAAGATAGCCATAAATACCAGCGAGCTAGGGTCAGAGGCTGCCTGATAGATAGTCACACTGGGCGGAATGATATAGGGAAAGATGAGAATGCCCAGGCCCAAAAACGACAGCAAAAAGAGCAGCACGGTCCAGATAAAGGGCATCGCGTCCTCTCGACGCGACAGGCTGCGCAAAAGCAGGCCAATCAGCAGCACCCCCAGCAGCGGAATCAAGATGAACAGGTAGAGCTGCGGTCGCTCAAACAGTCGCGATCGCGCTTGCTCTGACAAAATTGGCGTGCTAACGGTGATAAAAGCAGCGCCAATGAAGGTCGTGATCGCTGCGATTTTAGCGGTCCGGAAATGGGTTGACTGCAGTTCGCCAGTGGTTTTTAAAATTAGGTAGGTAGAGCCAATCAGCACGTAGCCCTGAATTAGCGTCAGCGCCACCAGGAATGAGCGCCAGGTAAGCCAGTCGAAGGGGCCACCAATAAAGTGACCGGCTTGATCGACAGCAATGCCTTCAAAAATAGCGGCCAAGGCAAAGCCCTGGCCGAGCGCCGCGAGAAAGCTACCCACGCCAAAGGTAAGGTTCCAAAAAAACTTGCGGTTTGCATTCTCGCGAAACTCAAATGAGACAGCGCGAAAAATTAGGCCCACCACCATGATGATCGCCGGCAGGTAGAGCGCATTGAGCACCGTACCGTAGGCGAGCGGAAACGCCCCAAACAGCGAGCCACCCATCAGCACCAGCCAGGTTTCATTGGCGTCCCAAACGTTGCCCAGGCTGGTCATCAAAATGCTGCGACGCTCCTCAGTTGACGAGGTTAGCGATAAGATACCCACGCCGAGATCAAAGCCGTCGAGCATCACGTAGAAAAAGAGAAACAGCCCTAGAATGAAAAACCACAGCTGAA
>JAAHIA010000090.1 GCA_010671975.1 Leptolyngbya sp. SIO4C1
TCCTTTGTCTTTAACGAAGTGATTACCCCGGCTGCCAACTATCGCGCTGAGGTTATGCTCGATAACGCCTTTAAATCAGACAAGCCGCCGTTTCAAGAGCGCAACATCATGTATCAGGAGTTTCAATCCGCCGCTGATGACCCTGAAGAGAAAGAGCTAGGTCGCCTGTTCTATGCGCGCAAATTTAACGGCACTGAAATGCGGGGGCTAACTATTTTAGATTTCTCTCAGTCTGGGCTAGAGCAAATTGTCAGCGCTGACTCAGCCACCTGGGACGTGCGTCGCAACATTTGGAAATTTAACCAGGGCACAATCTATGCCGTATCGCCGGACGGCTCGTTCGGCCACATCGTCAAATTTGACGAGCAGGAGCTAAAGCTGCCGCGCGCGCCGCTTGATTTAGCGTCTCGCAGTAAAGACGACGATGAGATGAACATTGCTGAAGCCACAGAGTACCTCAAGCTGCTCAAGCAGGCAGGCGACGATCGCAAAATTCGCATTTGGGCGCTGCGCATTCATCAAAAGTATGCACTGCCGATGGTTTGCGTCGTGTTTGGCACAATTGGGGCTGCCATTGGCGTTCGCCCGCAGCGTACGGGTAGAGCCACCAGCTTTGGCATCAGCGTCATCATTATCTTTGGTTACTATGTGCTCAGCTTTATTGCCGATGCCCTCGGCAAAACCGGCACGCTTAGCCCAGTAATGGCCGCCTGGCTGCCCTTTGCAGCTGGGCTAGCAATCGGCCTTTTTCTAGTCCTCAGAGCCTCAAAATAAGCTCAGCGAATGGGTCCTTCATCCCTTTTTAGGCTCGTATACCGTCTCATCTGCCTGCTGCCAGGCCGGATCAACAATGCAGAGAAACACCAGCGGTACCGTGCCGCTGTTGCGAATAAACTGCACCGCGTCAGGCGGAATATAGATAGCATCGCCCGGCTCGACTGCTTGGGTTTCTTGCGCAATTGACATTTCACCCTGTCCGCTGAGAATGTAATAAACTTCAGACGTCTTAAGCGCGTGAGGGGTTGAAGTTTGCCCTACCGGGACGACAGCATGGGCTAAGCTGTAGCGTAAGCTCAGCGGCTGCTTATCAGGATGCAGCAGCTCTCTGAGGCGCGTACCGTCACCGGCTGTAAATTCTTCGCAGTCTGTCAGTTTGCGAATCAGCATCGCCTTCCTTTCCAAAAACAATTAAAAAGCCTTCAGTTGGAAGGCTTCTAAAGGATTATCTTGCTTGCTATTGCAAGTTAGGCATAGAGGCCAATGCTGCGCAGAATCCAGAACAGGATTGAGTTGATGATAGTTAGCGCAAACGCACCAATGATCGCACCAATGATGCCCCAGCGCAGTCGAAACCCCTCAACCAGCCAGGCGGCTAAGCCAAACAGAATAATGTTGCCGAGTAGACCAAACAGGCTGAACAGCCAAAAAATACCGCTGATAATGGGCAGAGAGACAATGGCATTCAGCAGACCAAAGACAATGCCAGCCATGACAGACTTCTCAGTGCTGGCTGATTCAACCCCCAGTCTAAACTTAGCAATAATGATGAAGCTGACGATTGTGACAATCCAGGTGATCAAAAAGGGAACTAGCCACATATTGAAGACTCCTTAAGTGCATATTCTCTATCTCCGTATTTATCCAGAGATAGATGCTTGGGAGTATACCAAAGTTTTATTTGCCCGGAGTTAAAGCTGTATTAAGCGGCTAGCGAGTCTGCCACCGCTGCCGATCATAGAACTGCTTGAGCCGCTTTTGAAAGCTGCGCCAGTGTTCGTTTAGACTATCGGCCTGAAGCGTGAATAGCTGCGCCTCGGCGTCGGCTAGCGCGATCGCAACCATTGCCTGCTCGACCTTGATGCCGCAGTCGCGATAGACCCAGTTGACCGCCCAGCTATAGGCCGCCACCTGTAAAAAATAATCCTCAATCCAATCTGCCTGCTTGGGGCGGCGAGCCGTTTTCCAATCACAGAGAATTAGCTGCCCCTCGTAGACAATCAGCGCGTCAGGGTAGCCGGCAAACTGTAGCGGATGCCAGACAGCCCCTTCGACTAGCAGCGTCTCTTCAATCCGATTGAGCACCGGCAAGATTGACTGCCAAAAGCCTTCGGTGCCGGGTGGCAGCTCCCATGGTTCAGATTTGAGATAGGCCTTAATGACCTTGTGAATCTTTGTGCCAGCTCGCGAAGCGGTGGTGGTGATGCGGTTGGCTTCGTCTGCACCGATGCGATCGCGCCAGCGAAACAGCCGTTCTTTAGCTTCGCGCGGCTTCGTTGCCGACAAAATCGTAGTCACACCAGGGTAGCAGTGTCCCTCAATCTCGTAGTAGCGCTTGCGATTGACCGATACCTGCTTAGCCTTGTAATGCGGAAGTTGAGCCATCAGTTAGCAAGACTGACTTCAATTTGATCTAGCCTGCCGTTGCTTTGCATCGTCGTCTGTACCGTCGATATTTCTATATTCAAGCAGATTTTCAGCAAAATCGTCGGCTTCCAGCGCCGGCTAAAATCGGCAAGCGTTGCTCAAGGCCCCCAGACGCGAAAGTTGAGGGCCTTTGCAAACTGGCGCGGTCTTAGTCAATCCGCAAGCGACGAATCAGCACGGTGACCCATTCACTCTAGTAAGACTGCGCTGTGGGGGTTGGAACATCCCCAAAGCCAGTGCTAATCTGAGGGGGTCGAGCGAACCTTGAAAACCGCATTATTTCGTTGACCCAGCATCCGATACGGGTGGCTGATGAGCGGCGCGATCGCAACCATCACCCGCTCAACATGGTTGCTCTGCATCGCAACTTAAGTCTGTATTTTTCTGAGTGTAGGAATATTTCTAGGACGTTTCTTGGACGCTTCTAGGACCGTCGAATAATTACCTTGATGACAACAGGGAAAAAAGGGGTTTAGCCAATTTCCCAGCTTGTTCATCTAGGAGATTCCTATGGTTGCAACTTACTCATTTGAATCGGCCCTGAAGCTAGCCGCTAAGGTCAACTGGCAAGTCGAAGACATTATCGGCGGCGATCAGCAGCTTAATTTTGCTCAGCGTTTTTTGCCAGAAACATTAGCCAACGTCAGCGGCATTCACTGCTTAAACGATGCAGAAAAACTGAAGCTTAATCAAATTCGAGGCAATAGCTATTTACATCTGTTCGGACTGGTTGAAGAATTTATCGTGCCAACGGTAATCGGTCACCTCAAAACAAACGGACTGACTGATATTACAGCAGCTCAGGCATTGCTTCACTTTGCTGAAGAAGAAAGTAAACACATTCGGCTATTTCGTCAATTTGCAAAAGCGTTCGAGCGAGGCTTTGGCAGTCGCTGTGAGTGCATTGGCCCAGCCCATGAAATTGCAGCTGCGATCGCACAGCATAGCCCATTGGGCGTGATGCTAATTATTCTCTACATTGAGTGGATGACTCAGTATCACTATCTTGAAAGCGTCAGAAACAATTCTTTTGAAAGCCTAGATGCTCAGTTCTGCAGCTTGCTTCGGCATCACTGGCTAGAAGAAGCCCAGCATACGGGATTGGATACGCTGATGTTGGAGCAATTAGCGCAGACGCTGAGCCCAACCGAGATTGAAACCGGGATTGAAGACTTTTTCAAAATCGTTGCTTTTCTTAACGGTGGCTTGATGGCACAGGCGCAGTTAGATATCGCCAGCCTTGAGCGAGCAACTGAGCGCACGTTTACAGAGGCAGAGAAAGCAGAAATCCAGGCCATTCAGCAGCCGTCTTACCAGTGGGCGTTTATTGGCTCAGGCATTACGCATCGCAATTTTGTGCAAGTGTTCAACACGATTGGCCCATCGAGCCAAGCGCGACTGGCTGAGGTTTCCCAACAATATCAGGTAATTTCTTTCAACGAATATTTGCCATAGCTTTGTTCCCAAGTTCTGCCGAAGATCATGTGCGTGAGTCTTTGGCACCCGGTGGCACCTGCAGGGACAGACGGGCGAAAAGCGACAGAGACTAGCACCCACTCAAAAACACAGTTTTTAGATTAATCAACCTAGCTATTTGAATGGAGAATAATCATGAAAGTGCTTGTGCTTAATTCGCATACCAAACGAGATCCAATCACACATCGTTTTGGGTATCGTTATATACAACTCATTTGTAATCGCTGGTTAGAAATTTTGATTCTGGCCTGGAAAGCAGAAATTGGCTCCAGGCCTCACAACCACTCCGCCTCAATCAACTTTACAAGAGTCCTATCCGGTCAGGTGCTAGAGCGAAGATATCATCTCTCTGGCGGACAGCTCACCGTCACCTCTGAAAAGGTGATCCGACAGGGCCAGTGGACCTGGACGCCGCCTTACGCCATTCACGAACTGGTCGGCCTAGATGATCTGGCTAAAACGCTCCATATTTACTTTCCAGGTCGCCTAAAATAGAACAAGCTTTAGAAAGAAAATGCTTGATGTAATTCCCCCGAACCCTGTCATGGGATTTGTCAATAGCAATTTAACCGCAATGCTCACCGTTCGCGTTGCCCAACTAGATGACATTGAAGCGCTATTTATTATCCGCACCAGCGTCATCGAAAACCATCAATCTCGCGAAGAGATTGCTCAGCTCGGCATCACGCCAGCGTCGGTCGCTCAAATGCTACAAACTGACTGCTGCGCCTGGATTGTCGAGCTAGAGCAGCAGCCAATTGGCTTTTCTATTGCCAATGCTGACGCAAAAACAATCTTTGGAATCTTTGTGCTGCCTGAGTTTGAGGGGTTAGGCGCGGGTCGGATGCTGATGCAGCACGCTGAAGCCTGGCTGTGGTCAAAGCAGATTGACGAGATTTGGCTGTTGACAGGCAACGATCCGAGCCTAAGGGCCTATGGCTTCTATCTTCATCTAGACTGGCAGCCAGTGGGGGTTGAGGCGGTGGGTGATTTTACTGGAGAGATGAAGTTTGTTAAACAGCGACCCTAAGCCGACTTCTCGATATCTTCTCGATTGGTATTTACGATCAGGGTGTGGTTGAGCGCTGAAATCTGAAGGCCGTGCCCGCCCTGTCTATCAATCTGCTGGGTAACTTGAACCTTACCTACGCTGATACGTCTCTAACAAGCGTTAAAACAGAGCGCTTACAGGCGCTATTGGCTTATATCTTGCTACATCGTGATAGACCTCAGCTGCGACAGCAGATAGCTGTGCAGCTATGGCCCGAGGCGTCAGAATCGGATGCCAAAGCCAACCTGCGGCGACGGCTGCACGAGCTGCGGCAGCTTTTACCGGAGTCTGATCGGTTTTTACGGGTTGAGCCTAAGTTTCTACAGTGGGTTGGCGATGCGCCCTATACGCTCGATGTGGCTGATTTTGAAGCCGCTATCGCAACTGCCCAAACCCCTGATCCGACCATTGCTCGCCAGGCATTGACCCGAGCCGCCGATCTCTATCGCGATGAGCTGCTGCCGAGCTGCTACGACGACTGGATTATTGCGCCGCGCGATCGGCTCAAGCAGCAGGCAATCGACAGCTTAGATCGACTGGTGCGTCTTTTACTAGATCAAGCCGACTGGCAGGGCGCTATCCGCTATGCTCAGCAGCTATTGCAGCTCAATCCGCTGTGTGAAACGGCCTACTGTCATCTGATGCGATCGCACGCTCAGCTGGGCGATCGCGCCAGCGCCCTGCAGGTTTACCACCGCTGTATGACTGTCTTACGAGAGGCGCTAGGTGTGAGTCCGAGCCCGAGTACCTGTCAGCTCTATGAACAGCTGCTGACGATGGAAGACGAGGCGCTGTCTAGCGATCGATCGGGCTGGGAGACTTGCGATCGCGCCGCTTCTTTTTCCCTAACGAATATTGCTCTCCCATCCCTACCCGAGCCGCCGGTCGCTACGATTCCCCTGATTGGTCGCGCCGCCGAGTGGGCAACGGTGCAAACGTGGAAAACCTATCAACAAACCGCCGATCGGGAAGCGCTGCTGCTGCTAACAGGTGAACCTGGCATTGGCAAAACCCGTCTGCTAGAAGCGCTGGCCCAGCAGGTCCGAACTGAAGGCGGTGTGGTTCTCTGGGGACGGGGCTTTGAGGCAGAAATGCTGCGTCCCTACGGCGTTTGGATGGATGCCTTTCGCGCCAGTCAAGCTAATGAATTTCTCAGCGAAATGGCAGCGCTGCTGCAGTCAGAGCCCACCGATGCGATGCTGAATCGCAGCCGTTTGTTAGACGCTGGCGTGCAGCTAATTCAATCGCTAGCCGCGCATCACAGTCCTGTACTGATTGTGCTAGACGATATTCAATGGCTAGACGACGCCTCTATCGCCTTTTTGCATTACGCCGCTCGGCTACTGAGTCAGCACCCGGTGCTGTTTGCGCTAGCCGCCCGTCAGCGCGAGCTAGATAGCAATCTTGCCGTCTCTAAGTTTCTCCAGACCCTACAGCGCGAGCAGCGTCTGCAGCGCTTACAGCTAGGACCGCTCGATCTAGAGCACACGGCTGAGTTAGTTCACCAGGTCAGTCAGACCGTAAATGGCGAGCGGGTATTTACCGACAGCGGCGGCAATCCACTGTTTATTTTAGAAGTCGCTCGGGTGCGTTCAGCAGCAACAGAGCCTGGCGCCAGCGATTTAGCCGCCCTTATTCGAGGACGGCTGTTATTGCTAGATGACCAGGCCCGTCATCTAGTTTTTTGGGCAGCGGCGCTAGGGCGCAGCTTTAGCCCCACGACGCTGGCTCAGGTGGTCAACTGCTCGCTGCCGCAACTGCTGACCACGCTAGAACACCTAGAGCAGCATGGGATTCTTCGCCCAGGTAGCGCGCTCACCGGCGAGTGCTGTTACGATTTTGCTCACGATATTGTGCGTCAGATAGCCTATCAGCAGCTCTCAGATCCGCGTCGCCGCCTGATTCATAGCCACATTGCGCAGGCGCTCAATCAGTCTCTAGCACAGCATCCGGATGAAGTTGGCAACGTTGCCTATCACGCCTCGCTCGGCGGCGATCATCTCCTGGCAGCCACTGCTGCTTTAGCCGCGGCGGAACGACATCTGCGCCTATTTGCTTATGCCGAAGCTGCTGAAGTCGCCCAGCAGGGCATTCGCCACTGTCAACCGCTTGAGTTAGCCGACCGCCTACCTTTGCAGCTACGGTTGTTGCGAACCCATGTAAAAGCAGGCGTGCGCAAAGACCAGGGAGCAGAACTAGCCGAGGCGTTGCAGCAGCTCACCGAACAGGCGGCAGCCAACGATCTCAAAGACGCCGAGGCAATCGGTTTAGAAGCCCTGATGCTGCTGAACTACGACCACGGTCAGCTAGCTCAGGTATACCAGCATTCGCTACAAGCTGCTGAGCAAGCTCGCTTGGCGAGTCCAGCCACAACCGCCTATATGCTAGCTCGCACCGGCTCCTGCCTCGCAGAAATTGGGCGAGAAATGGTCCGCGCTGAAGCCCTGTTATTAGAAGCCCAGTCCGTTGCCGAACGGGTGGGTCTGCAGCCGATTGATATTCCTGCTGGTCTGGGCTGTATTTACCGCTATCAGGGGCATGTAAGCGCTGCTCGAGAGTCCTTGGAACAGGGATGGCAGCTGGCACAGACAGAGCAAGATCACTGGCGAGAATGTTCCTGCCTGATGAACTTGGTGATGCTAGCGCTAGAGGCCGATGACCCTGTGACTGCACTGAGCTATTGCGATGAACTGACGGCGGTGGCGGCGCAGATGGGCGAAGGCAGCGAGGCCTCGCACGCGGCAGCGTTAGATGCGCTGATTCACTATTGGCTGGGTACGCCGAGCGCAGAGGAAAGATTAGCGCGATCGCAGCAAACCTTAGCGCAGATCGATTCTCCCCGAATGGTGGCCTACAGTCAAACAATGGCGGCCCGGTTCGACCTGCAGCAGGGGTGGGTGAAGCAGGCAGCAGAGCGGGCTGAGGCAGCGCTGGCAGCCGCAAAAATTGTCAACAATCCTAGCGAAATGGCGCTGGCCTGGGCCGTCATTATTCAAGCCAGCCTACAGCAGGGCAATCACAGCTGCGCCGCCCGACATCTTGCCTCGCTGCGGCAAAAAACTGACTCAGCGCCGCTTAGCCACTCAGCTAGTCAGGCCCTGCAGGCAATTGAAATGCAGCTACAGCCCGTTAGCTCTCAATGAGGAATCACCATGAGCCACGTTATGCTAAACCGCAGCTATGCCCCGCCCCTGCCGACGCCCCTCACCGACGACGCTTGGATGCGCATCAATCACGAGCTGGACTGTCACCTAGAGGCGCGGGAGGCAGACTGGCAGCATTCCTTCATTGCCAGCGACGGCTGCCGATCGCTGTGTGACTTTGAGGTTGCCTATGCCGAAGCGATTAGAGCAGCCTGTCGCGTTGCGAGGATGCCCTTTGAGCGGGTCTGGCGGTTTGAGATCTGGTCAGGCCAATATCCGGATGCGCTGCTGACCTGCCAATCGCCGATTGTGGCAGAGTTTACCTATGCGACGCCAATCACACCGGCAGACTATGCACAAGCGAAGCAGCAGGCTGGCCCCTGTTTGAGTGAAGCCGAGGTGCGATCGCTGGCTACCCTAATGGCCTCAGATGGCCGCAGGTCGATTTGTCTATTTGAAGCCGCCAGCGCCGAAGCCGTGCGATTGGCGTTTCGCAAAGCTCAAATTCCCTTTCAGCGCGTGTGGCGATCGCACTTGCTAATGCCCTCTGCTAGCGCTGTCTAATTCAGCTTTTCAAAGCAGTTCATCGCGATCAGACTCAAACGCTGGGAAGTCGGGGGTGCCTGTGTAGGACAAGATAGCCTCCGGCCATTGGTAAGCGGAAACAGCTGTTGTTTGGATTGCCTGACGTAAAGCTTGCAGAAGTACGGTTTGGAGTGGCCTATTTGATTGCGCTGCTTGGCGAAGCAGGGCTTGCTCAAGATCTAGTGGTAAGTCAATTGTGATTTGCATAGAATACTCTCCTAGCGTTTAAGTTAGAAGCCTAAACTGTTCAACTAGGACCTCAAAGACCGCTGCGCGAGCTTGGCTGCCGTCCTAAGAATCTGCCCGGCCAAGACAGCAGCGCCAAAGCCGTTGTCAATGTTCATCACGCCGATGCCCGCTGCGCAGGAGTTGAGCATGGTCAGCAGTGCCGACACGCCGCCAAAGCTGGCTCCGTAGCCAACGCTGGTCGGCACAGCAATCACCGGACAGCTGGCTAGCCCCGCCACCACGCTCGGCAGCGCGCCTTCCATGCCTGCGACCACAATCAGCACGTCAGACTGATCGATCACCTGGCGATTGTTCAGCAGTCGGTGAATGCCAGCGACCCCGACATCCCACAGCCGCGATACTTGAAAGCCAGACAGCTCGGCTGTGATGGCTGCCTCTTCCGCCGCCGGCAGATCAGCTGTGCCAGCGGTCAAAATGCCAATTGTGCCCGGATGCTGCGGCGCTAGCGTTTCTGGCTGCAGCGCACAGATTTTGGCCATCTCGTAATATCGTAGCTGCGGCAGCGCCTCTCGCAGCGCCACATAAACTTCGGGCTGGATGCGCGTTGCCATCACCACTGAGTTGCGCAGCTGTATCGCCCGAAATAGCTGAATTAGCTGCTCATTCGTCTTGTCTTGCCCCCAGATCACTTCAGGAAACCCTGTGCGCAGCGCCCGGTGGTGATCGACTTTGGCAAAATCGCCCACTGGCTCGTAGTCTAGGTGTTTTAGTTTTTCAAGCGCGGCATCTGGGCTTAACTGCCCCTGCGCGATCGCATCTAGTAAATCTCGCAATACGTGAGGTTGCGTCACAGCCAATCCAAAAATCAGACCTGTAATACGCTAACGTGATCGCAGCCCAATTGGCGATAGCCTCCTTTGATTCTTTCTGCCTTTCCAACCCTCCCCATCGCCTGACCATGCCCACCGATATTCTCATCCTCACTAACGCGCCTGGCGAAGTTACCACCTGGGTTAAGCCGGTTGTGAAGGCGCTGCGCGATCGCACCGCTCCTGGCGATATTCGCATTTCCGTCATGCTCTCGCCCTGCCCACACGCTTCCGGGGGCGAAGCCGAGTCGCTGCGCAGCTATCCTGAGGTCGATCGGGTGCAGGAGCCAGCGCATTTTTTTCGATTTTTGCTCACGGGCAAAACAGCCGCCAGCTGGGACTGGCATCGGCGCGGCGCGGTGGTCTTTCTCGGCGGCGATCAGTTCTATGCGGTGGTGGCTGCGAAGCGGCTAGGCTATCGCTGCGTGGTCTATGCCGAGTGGGAAGCGCGCTGGGCCAGCCAGGTCGATCGCTTTGGCGTCATGCAGGCCAGCGTGATTGACGGGCTAAAGCCGCAGTATCGCCACAAGGCGACGGTAGTGGGCGACCTGATGGCCGATGTGCAGTTCTCTGAGCAAACCGCCAAGATTCAAGCGCAGCTGGCGCTGATGCCAGAGACGGAGCTGCTGGGAATGCTGCCTGGCTCAAAGGGCATGAAGGCAAAAGCCGGGGTACCGCTGGTGCTCGCGATCGCAGACTATCTCTACCCGCTGCGATCGCAGCTGCGCTTTGTTGTACCGGTGGCCCCCACGCTCGACATTGCTACGCTGGTGAGCTACGCCGACCCGGCCCAGAACTCAATGACGGCCCTAATGCAGAGCCCCCCCGCAAAGCTGGTGCAGCCTGATGCGGGGCTGCCCTATCTGCAAACCCCAGCCGGTGCCAAAGTCTATCTCTGGACAGCGTTTCCAGCACTCGATTTATTGGCCCAGTGTCGGCTCTGCCTGACCACCGTAGGTGCCAATACGGCTCAGCTCGGCGCGCTCGGCATCCCGATGATAGTCCTGCTGCCGACCCAGCAGCTCGACGCCATGCGCTCTTGGGACGGGCTGCCCGGTCTGCTGGCGCAGCTGCCGGTCATTGGCACCCCGATTAGCAAGCTGACTAACCGCGTGATGCTGCACTTCATCCAACAACAGGGCCGTCGGTTTGCCTGGCCCAATATCTGGGCCGAACGCGAAGTAGTGCCTGAGCTGCTGGGTCATCTGACAGCCGAGAGCATTGGTCAGCACGTGATTGACCTCCTAGAGCAGCCGCAGACGCTGAGCAATATGCGAGACCAGCTGCGGCGGCTGCGCGGCCCGTCGGGGGCTGCTACCCGCATGGCCGAAATCATTCTAGACGCAGTAGACTACCCCTATAGGGATATCGCGCAGCACTATGGCTCCCCAGTTTCAGTACCCCCAAACTCGCACAGTTGACCAGGTTGACACCTACCACGGTACCCGCATTGCCGATCCGTACCGCTGGCTCGAAGACCCCAACGCAGCGGATACTAAAGCCTGGGTTGAGGCCCAGAACGAAGTCACCTTTGGCTACTTAAAGACGCTGCCCCGAGTCGAGCCAATCAAAGCGCGGCTGACGCAGCTGTGGAACTACGAGCGCTACAGCACCCCCTTCAAGCGCGGTGGTCGCTATTTCTTTTACAAAAATGACGGGCTGCAGAACCAAAGCGTGCTCTACACGCTGCCCACGCTTGAGGCTGAGGCGACAGTGCTGCTCGACCCAAATACGCTCTCAGAAGATGGCACCATTGCGCTCAGCGGCATCGCCGTCAGCGAAGATGGCAAATATTTGGCCTACGGGCTTTCTAGCTCTGGCTCTGACTGGATGGAGTGGAAAGTCCGCAATATTGAGACGGGAGAAGATTTAGACGACTTGATCAAATGGGTCAAATTCTCTGGGGCCGCCTGGACGCATGACAGTCAGGGCTTTTTCTACAGCCGCTACGACGAGCCTAATGAAGACACCCAGTTTGAAGATGTCAATTACTATCAAAAGCTGTTCTATCACCGTGTGGGCACGCCGCAGTCAGAAGATACGCTGATCTATGAGCGCCCCGATCAAAAAGAATGGGGTTTTAGCGGCAGCGTCACCGATGACGGGCGCTATCTGGTGATTTCAGTCTGGCGCGGCACCGAGCAGCGAAATTTAGTTTTCTACAAAGACCTTGAAGATCCCGAGGCCGAAGTCGTCGAGCTAATCCCCGAGTTTGAGGCGCAGTACGGCCTGATTGACAACGACGGCACCACTTTCTGGTTTCAGACCGATCTCGATGCGCCGCGCAGCCGCGTGATTGCGATTGACATCACTCAGCCCGATAAGGCCAACTGGCAAGAGATTATTCCCGAAAGCGAAGAGACCTTGGAGTCGGTCGGCCTGCTCAACCATCAGTTTATTGCTGACTATCTCAAAGACGCCTATACCACGATTAAAATCTTTGACCTGCAGGGCCGCTTCGTAAGAACGGTTGAGCTGCCTGGCATCGGCTCAGCCGGCGGCTTTGATGGCAAGAAAGACGACACCGAAACGTTTTACAGCTTTACCAGCTTTACAGTGCCAAGCCGCATCTATCGCTACAACATGGCAACGGGCGAGAGCGAGCTATTCCGCGAAGCGCAAGTAGACTTTGACCCCAGCCAGTATGAAACCCAGCAGGTGTTTTACACCAGCCAAGACGGCACGCGCATCCCGATGTTTATCACGGCTAAGAAGGGGCTGGCGCGCAACGGCCAGAATCCAACGCTGCTCTATGGCTACGGCGGTTTCAACATTTCGCTGTCGCCCAGTTTCTCCGTGAGCAATCTCACCTGGCTGGAGATGGGCGGCATCTATGCGGTGCCTAACCTGCGCGGCGGCGGCGAATATGGCGAAGACTGGCATCAGGCCGGCATCAAGCTCAACAAGCAAAACGTCTTTGATGACTTTATTGCCGCCGCCGAGTGGCTGATCGAAAACAACTATACTAATGCTAAAAAGCTAGCCATCATGGGCGGCAGCAACGGCGGTCTGCTGGTGGGGGCCTGCCTCACGCAGCGACCCGATCTATTTGCAGCGGCGCTGCCGGCCGTGGGCGTGATGGATATGCTGCGCTTCAATCAGTTCACCATTGGCTGGGCCTGGGAGTCTGACTATGGCTCGCCGCAGAACGAAGATGAGTTTAAGGCGCTCTATGCCTATTCGCCGCTGCATAACCTCAAAGTCGACACTGCCTATCCAGCGGTGCTGATTACAACTGCTGACCATGACGACCGGGTGGTGCCGGCCCACAGCTTTAAGTTTGCAGCCGCGCTGCAGGCAGCGCACGCCGGTGACAGTCCGGTGATGATTCGGATTGAGACCAAAGCCGGCCACGGTGCGGGCAAACCCACAGCCAAAATTATTGAAGAGGTAGCGGATAAGTGGGCTTTCCTGGCAGAGGTTTTGGAGATGAAGGCGTAGGTGGGGTGGGTTTTTAATTTTTAGTTTGGCACAAACATATCTTCTGCAACCAGCAGGCCGACTGAGATCAGGTCGTATTCGCCGTCTTGGCGCTTTTCGACTTTGAGCAGGCGCACGCTGCGGGGCTGCTCGGCGTTCTGGGTACTGATGACTTTCTGCAAGGTCTCGCGATCGCTAGCCTGACGCAGCCCTAAAATCATCCGCTGGGTGGCGTTATAGCTAGCGGTAGTGCGCCAGTCAGTGGCCTGCCCCCAAAGCGCCTGAGCGCGATCGCGAAAGGGGGAAGCTGCGCTCATATAGATTTCATCAGGTACTGCTAGCAGTGCCCCATCGGCGGCCTCGCCGAGCTGATCTAAAACGGCGGGGCTAAATAGCTCATAGCT
>JAAHIA010000091.1 GCA_010671975.1 Leptolyngbya sp. SIO4C1
ACCGAAGTGCATACGCTCAAGCGACTGGGCGAGCATCGCGGCATTCCTAAGCTGCTCGACTCGTTCGAAGATGAGCAAGAGTTCTATCTGGTTCAAGAGTTTATCGATGGTGAGCCGCTCAGCCAGGAGATCAAGCGCACCGGACGCTTTAGCGAAGCTCAGGTGATTGACCTGCTGCGAGAAGCGCTGGCTATTCTTCAGTTTGTGCACGAAAACCGCGTGCTGCATCGCGACATCAAGCCAGACAACCTGATGCGCCGTCGCTGCGACGGGCGGTTTGTGCTGATTGACTTCGGGGCCGTCAAAGAGATTCGCACGCAGCTGGTTTCCGGTGAAGTTAGCAACCTCACGGTCGGGATCGGCACGCAGGGCTATACGCCCAGCGAACAGCTCGCCGGTAAGCCGCGCTACAGCAGCGATATTTTTGCCCTGGGCATGACTGCGATTCACGCGCTTACCGGGCGGCTGCCGACCGATCTGCCGGAAGAAACTTCCTCCCTTGAGCTGCACTGGCAAACCTATGCAGAAGTTAGTCCGGGCCTGGCTATTCTGCTCAAAAAAATGGTGCGCCACTACTTTTACCAGCGCTATCAGGGCGTCGATGAGGTGCTCAAAGATCTTGACCGGCTCGATCAGCTGCCGGAAGAAGTCAGTCTAGATGACTTTCCTCAGACCTACCTGCCGCTGCAAACGCTTTGGCAGCCCACCTGGCGCGAAAGTTTGCGGGCGGCTGCGATCGCAACGGTTGCCGTCGCCGGGCTGTGCCTTGGCCTCCGGCAAATCGGTGCTTTTGTCCCCGTAGAGCTGCTGGCCTACGACTGGCTGCTCAGCCACCGCAGCGATCCCGGACCCGATCCGCGCCTGCTGATTGTTGAAATCACCGAGCAGGATCTCAACCGCCTGCAAAGCGACATTCCCTCTGATCAGGTGGTTGCCGACGCCATTGACATTCTGCAGACGCACGAGCCCGCCACGATTGGACTCGACCTGCACCGCAACATTCCCCAGGGGGCCGGCCGCGCTGCCCTATCTCAAAGCCTGCAGGCTGATAACGTCATTGGCATTACCAAAGTCGGCGACGGGGCCGACGATGCGATTCCACCTCCGCCTGAGCTGTCGCCCTATCGCGTTGGCTTTAACGATTTTCCGATCGATCCAGACAGCAAAATTCGTCGCAGTCTGCAAACCTTCTTAAGTGAAGGCGAGGCTTTTTACTCTTTTGGTCTGGTGGTCGCGCTGCACTATTTAGAGCAAACTCGCGGGCTGATAGCAGAGGCCCATCCAGACGATCCAGACATTATGCTCGTGGGTGAGGCAGAGTTTGCGCCTATCGATCGGTCATTTGGCGGCTATCAGCAAATCGAGGCAGAGGGCTATCAAATCATGCTTGACTACCGCTCACCCCGACAGGTAGCCGAGCGCTTAACCCTCACAGAAGTGCTCAGCCAAGACTTTGATCCGGCCTTAGTAACCGACAAAATCGTCCTGATTGGCACCACGGCCTATGTCAGCTTAGATAAGTTTTTTACTCCCTACAGCTTGCTCAGCGGCGACAGCTACGAAATGCACGGGGTGATTATCCATGCTCATATTGTCAGCCAGATCCTCAGCGCTGTTCTAGATGAGCGATCGCTAATTTGGGCCTGGCCGGATTGGCTAGAGATAACGTGGACTATTGTCTGTGCGGGGGCTGGCGGCCTGCTTATCTGGCGAGTGCGGTCACCGCTAAGGCGATGGCTGGTTGGGTTAGCCGGCGGTAGCGCAATTGTCGCTACCAGCGTTTTGTTCTTTAGCATGGGGGCCTGGGTGCCGCTGGGTCCACCGCTGAGCGCTTTTGTCCTTTCCGGCAGCAGCCTGCTCGCCTACCGCCGCTACCGCCAGCGACAGCCCGCTCAGAGCGGCGGCTATTAATCTATTAGAAAATTTCAACCCTAGTTCACCCCTCTTTAGACGGGCGGTTATCCCGCTATGCCGGCGGGATCGGCTCGCTATCTCGGTACGTTACGATGAAGTGAACTCTGGATGAGACAAACCTTTAGCAGCTTTAAATATGGTCAACAAAGTACAAAAAACAGACACCGAGTGGCAGCAGCAGCTCACGCCTGAGCAGTATCAGGTAACGCGCAAAAAAGGGACAGAGCGTGCCTTTACTGGCCTCTATCACGACAACAAAAAGTCTGGCACCTACAGCTGCGTGTGCTGCGGCGCAGAGCTGTTTAACTCTGAGACGAAGTATGATTCTGGCACCGGCTGGCCCAGCTTTTGGGTCCCCAGCGAACCTGAGAATGTTGCTACCAAGCGCGATCTCAGCCACTTTATGATTCGCACTGAGGTACTTTGCGCGGTTTGCGATGCTCACCTGGGTCACGTCTTTCCAGACGGGCCTCAGCCAACTGGGCAGCGCTACTGCATGAATTCAGCGGCGCTAGATTTTAAGCCTGCCGACAACGCTTAGCGATCGCAGCCATGAAGCTGACTATTCAGCGACGCGGCCAGGGATCGCCGCTGCTCTGTCTGCACGGGCATCCTGGCAGCAGCCGCAGTATGGCAGTCTTCACAGAGCGCCTGTCACAGCAGTTTGAGACCATTGCCCCCGATCTGCGCGGCTATGGCGCGAGTCGGCCAACGACCGATTTTGAGATGGCCGCTCACCTGCAAGATCTCTCAGCGCTGATGACAGACCTGCCCGACTGTCTAATTCTAGGCTGGTCGCTGGGCGGCATCTTAGCCATTGAGCTAGCGCTGCGCTATCCGCAGCAGGTGCAGGGGCTGATCCTGGTGGCAACCGCCGCGCGACCGCGCAGCAGCCATCCGCCTATTACCTGGCAGGATAATTTTTACACAGGGCTCGCCGGCCTGGTTAACTGGGCTATTCCGGCCTGGTCTTGGAATATTGAGCAGTGGGGCAAGCGCTCGCTGTTCCGCTACCTGATGCAGCAGCATACGCCGCACGCCTATCAGCGGCTGGCTCAAGAAGGTGTGAGCGCCTATTTGAAAACATCGGCTCAGGCAGCAAGAGCGCTCAATCAAGCCATTCGCCAAGGCTACAACCGACTGCCGGACTGCGCCCATCTGCCGATGCCTAGCCTAATGCTCTGTGGTGAACAGGATCGCCATATTACGGCGGCAGCCAGTCGAGAAACCGCAGCGGCTATGCCTGACTGCGAGCTGCGCTGCTATGCTCACACGGCCCATCTGTTCCCTTGGGAGATTCCTGAGCAGATGCACCGCGACATTGAGCTGTGGCTGCGCAAAAAGCAGCTGCTTTAATCGCTCAGCAAAAGGGCAGAGCTTAGACAGCTCTGCCGCTCTAGCTTGAATATTTATAGTTTCCAGCGATTATTATGAGGTCGAATTTATTGAGGCTGATTTGAAAATCCGCACTAAGACAGATTGCCTAGCGCGGCCTCAGCTTTTCCCGCTGAAGTTTCCGGATATTCAACCGTCAGCTGAGGAGGATCTTCTCGGCGAGAAACTAGGGCTTGAATTTGCTGAGCGCCTTCTTTCTTCAAATCTTCGATGTAGCCGGCCTGCGCCTGAACTGCTTCTGCTTCGCTTTCAAAAGGGCCGAAATAGTAAACACACTTGGGTGAGCCAGTCGAGACCTCGACCCACCAGGATTTTGCAAAGATGCCCAAGAGATTGCTTAAAAGATCTTTCATAGAAAAAGAGTACCCGTACTCTACAGAACTAACCACAGTAAATGCTGAATTTTGAAGGCGCCAAAAACGCCCCAACCTTCTTTATACAGCGTCTTTTTGATCCCCGCCAATGTTCAGCGGTGGTAATCGCCGAATTCTTTCCTGACGATAGATTTCATAGAGCATCATGCCGGTGGCAACAGAAGCATTTAGGCTCGGTGTCTTGCCAGCTAAGGGAATCGACAGCAGGATATCGCACTGATTTTGAATAGAAAGGCTCAGTCCGCTGCCCTCTGCACCCACGACCAAAACAACTGGCTCATTAAACTCGCTGGTGTAGACTGCCTGCTCGGCCGATGAGGACATGCCATAGATCCAAAATCCTTCGGATTTTAAGGTTTCTAACGCCCTTCCCAGATTGACGACGCGCGCTACTGGTAAGGTTTCTAGCGCCCCGGCTGCGACTTTAGCCACTGTTGCGGTTACCCCAACGGCGCGCCGCTGGGGAATCACGACGCCCTGAGCCCCGATCGCCTCAGCCGTTCGAATGATTGCTCCTAGGTTGTGCGGATCGGTGATGCCATCAGCAGCAATGATGACCGGACGGCGAACCGCCGCTTTGGCCTGCTGAATTAGCTCGTCGAGATCAGCATAGTCGTTGGACGCTACCTGCGCCGCGATGCCTTGATGATTGCCCCCCTGCGTCAGCTGATTTAGCCGCTGATTGTCTACTTCGTCAATCACGGCTCCGTTTGATTTAGCCTCTAGCACCAGCGGTCGAAAGCGAGCGTCAAATTTGAGTCGAGCGTTAATCCAAAGCCGATTGAGCGGTCGCTGATTGGCGATCGCAGCTTCGACCGCATGCCGACCGTAGATCAAATCGCTTCTCTCGGCGGTTTCTGCAGCAGGTGTATCCGCCAAGCGCGATCGCGTCGACTTGACCGGTGCGGATGTATGAGACTGACGAGATTTGTAGCGACTAGATTGAGCGCCGCGACGAGGTTTCCCGGCTGCGGGTCGAGGTCTCTTGCTGCCCCCTTTAGACTTGAGTCGCGGGGCCTGCGGCGATCGCTTCGAGCGATTAGGCTGTGAGTCCGGACGTTTCACCATAACTTTCCCCACGGGCTTAAGGCAGTTCTTAATCATATCGCCTGAATTAGCTCAGTGGGCAAACGCCTACCTAAATTTTAAGGGTTGCAACAGAGCTAGTCTGTTTTCAACGCCAGCAGAGAAAGCAGCTCTAGCAGCCTGGGCTGATTGGTGAGATACAAATAGCCCACTAGGGCCTCAAAGCTAGTGGCCTGCTGATAGACATCGGCGCTAACTCGGCGCTGACGCCTAGGTGCCGCGTTGCGCCCCCGACGCACCATCTCCTGCTCAGCAGCCGTCAGCTGCGGACTGAGCTGGGCTAGATAGTCGGCCTGCTGTTCGGCCCTAACCTGGCTAACGACTGCGCTGTGGTAGCGCTGCAGCCGCTGCGGCGGCCATAAAAACTGAGTGCGAATATAAAGCTCATAGACAGCGTCGCCGACGTAGGCCAGCGCAGTGGGAGAAAGCGACTGAACCTGCTTGGGCAAAATAGCCACAGCCAAAAACTGTTCAAAGGCCGTCATGGGCCAAACCTGTAGCGGTTGATGAGAGGTTGGCTAGAGCAGCGCTCAACCTAGGCATCCTTGAGGTTTTCAATCGCAGTATCCACGTTTGGCTGCAGCGACAAAAACTGTTCTAGTCGAACCAGCTTAACGGTTTGGGTAACGCGCGGATTGGTTACTACCTGAACGCTACCGCTTTCTCCTTTAGCCTTTTTGACTAGCTGTACTAGAGCGCCTAAACCCGAGCTATCTACAAAGTCAATAGCAGACAAGTCTAGAATGATATGTGTCGGCCCTTCTTCGATATAGCGGTTGAGCACTTTGCGAAAGGTAGGCTCAGAAAACGCATCGAGAAGACCCGTGAGGCGAAAAATTTGACATTTTCCCCTAACTTCCCGCGTGCCTCTTAAACTTACGGTCAGGGTCAGTGATTCAGCGATGGTAAACCTCCTATTAAAAGCTCAGTAAAGGAATCAAAATAAAGTTTAAGTCAATCCGACGCCTAATTTTAGGTCAGGATATCACGGACCGCAAGAAAAAGATTGGTCTTCTGTAGCTTGCCCGAATTCCTTGCTAAGTCACCGTCAGAGTGTGCTCATTTTACCCCTGCTTGGGCTGATCTGCAGGCTGGCGATGGGTGCGCATTAGCTGCACAAATTGAGCGAATAGATAGTCAGCGTCATGGGGACCAGGACTGGCTTCTGGGTGATACTGCACCGAGAAAAGCGGCAGCGTCTTATGTCGGATGCCGGCCACGGTCCGATCATTGAGATTGAGATGGGTAATTTCTACGTCAGCTGCTGGAATAGAATCAGCATCGAGGGCAAATCCGTGATTTTGGCTAGTAATTTCTACCTGTTGAACTAGACCGCAGGGCTGATTGAGGCCGCGATGCCCAAACTTTAGTTTGAAGGTTTTTGCCCCTAGAGAAAGCCCTAAAATTTGATGCCCCATGCAGATGCCAAACGTAGGCAGCTGAGCGGCCAAAAGCGCTTGAACAGTCTGTGGTGCTTCGCCAACAGCTGCTGGATCGCCAGGGCCGTTAGATAAGAAGATGCCGTCTGGCTGGTAGCTCAAGATCTCTTCGGCCGGTGTCTCTACCGGTACAACAACGACTCGACAGCCGTAGCTAGCAAGCCGGCGCAAAATATTGCGTTTGATGCCAAAGTCAATGGCAACGACCGTCAGCGGTGCGGCCGCTGGTTCTGTCTCTGTGCCAAACGTCCAGCTATCGGCGGTGCCTTCTTGCCATTCGTAAACCTGACGAGTAGTCACTTCTCGCACTAGGTTTAGCCCCTCCATACTGGGGGCCTGGCGAACCATCGTCAGCAGCTCGTCTGGGTCTAGAACCTGATTGGAAATCGCGCCGTTCATCGCGCCTACGGTGCGAATTTTGCGGGTGAGCGCCCGCGTATCGACGCCATAAATGCCGGGGATATCGTGCGCCTTTAAATAGTCAGACAGCGACTGCGTAGAGCGCCAGCTGCTGGGACGATGACAGATGTTTTTGGCGATCGCGCCTCTGACCTGAGGCCGCTGCGATTCCTCATCTGCAGCATTGACGCCAGTATTGCCCAGCTCAGGGTAGGTAAACGTCACGATCTGACCACAGTAGCTCGGATCGGTGAGCACTTCTTGATAGCCGGTCATGCCGGTATTAAAGACCACCTCGCCGATAGTGGTCCCTGATGCACCAAAAGACCAGCCGCGATAGGCGGTCCCATCGGCTAGTACCAGCAGAGCAGGTTGAGAAGCAGCGGAGATCATGGCAGCAGGTTAAGAGAACTCGATTTGGCTGAACGGGCGTCTGTCTTATCCTAAAGCGGTTTTAGCAGAAGAAACCCTTTAAAATAAAACCATCTTACGTCTGATCTAGTCTGAAATACTGTCCAGTAGCGACTCTATGGGCTATAGATTCTTTTACACTGCCCGCTTAAACTTGCCGCGCAGCCAGGTAGGGCAGGGCGTCGCTAGAGCGCTGACGCTGGGTACCGTGAGCCTAGCAGTCGGTTCGCTGATAGCCTGCCGCGCCACGGCGATAGCGATGCGGCCGTTGAAGATATCACTGCCCCCGGTCAGCCTGAGCGAAACTGCCCTGTCGCTGGCGACAGCTCAGCCAGCCCAGCATCCTGGCTATACGACCGCCGTTGAGCTTGCCTCAGCGGCTGCTAAGCTGGGCCAAACGGCTCAGTCTTCAGACGACTGGCAGCTGATTGTCAGCCGCTGGACCCGTGCCGTAGAGGCGCTGCAGACGGTGCCTCAAAGCGATCGCAGCTATGCCACTGCTCAAACTAAGCTGGGTGAGTATCGGCGCAACCTCAGCTATGCCAAAGCGCGCCTTACGCGACTGAACAATCCTGCCCCGCTCCAGCCGCTGCCGGCGGCTAGCCGCGCAGCCGCCCCGCCGTCTCAGCCGCTGCCGTCTCAGTCGCCGTCTCAATCCACTCGAATCCCCATCCTGCGGCGGCATAGCGGCACGCCAGTAATCGCTGTCACGTTCAACGGCAGCCATCGCTATCCCATGATTCTAGACACCGGTGCCAGCCGCACGCTCATTACCCGAGCCATGGCTGACGAACTCGGCATTGTGCCAGAAGGCCGGGTGCAGGCCGCCACAGCCAGTAGCGACAGCGTCACGTTTGAGATTGGCCAGGTCGACAGCATCAGCGTTGCTGACATTACTCAAGCAGACGTCACCGTGGCGATTGGCGACTCGGTTGACATTGGTTTGCTGGGTAACGACTTTTATCAGGCCTTTGATTTGGTTCTGCAGCAGCAGGCTGTTGAATTTAGACCGCGCTAGCCGCCGCTAGTCAGCCGCTAGTCAATAGTTGAAGCTGCCACGGCAGTTTGATCCAGAATCGTTCGCTGATACCCTAGGCTGGCGGGCCGCTTGGGAAAAAGGCCGTGAGTGGCCGGCGCCGGCTTCAGCGGCAGCTGAGAGAGCGGATCGGGACGGGGTGAGCGCTGAGGAAACTCTAGCCCTGCGGAGCTGTCCAATTCGTCGAAGGGCTCAGAACTGACGTTGGAAACCGGTATGTCGGACCGCTGGGATGGCGTCACAGCGGCTGCCGGCGCTGCTGCCGGCTCGGTCGCGACAGGCGTTGGCTCTATGGGCATGAATCGCTCGAGTCCGTCAGGATGAGGAGGAGCCGCTTCGCCAGCTGGGGCGGCTGGGATCTCAAACTGCCAGCTGCGGCTGCTAGAGACGTGGGAAGGTTGAACTGCCGGCAGCTGTGGCAGCGACAGCGGCTGATTAAAGATTGAAGCTGGCGCTGCTGCCTTGTTTCTAGAAGCAGCTATCGTCGGCGCAGCGCTGCGATCGCTAGCTGGCTCCTCAGCATAGGTGCTCGCTGCTACCCTCTCTGAACCGGCCTGAGAGTCTGTCTCTGAGCCTGTCCAAGAGCTTGGCTGAGAGAGCGGGTCGGGGCGCGGTCCGCGCTGGGGAAGCTTAAGCCCAGCCACGTCTCTGACAGGCTCATTTTGGGCAACGGTAGCGTCTGCAGTCGGCGCTGCCGACTGGGCAGGCACCGCTGGTATAGCCGCTTGAGCTGCCGCTGAAGTCTCTTCTGAAGATAGCTCAGCGCTCACGGACGGCTCTGTTAGCGAGTCAGCCAGCGAGTCAGCCGGTACGGCTGAGGCCGCCGGTCGGTCGGTTGAAACTTTATCTGATAGCGTCTCAGGTTTATCAAAGCGCCAGCTATCGCCATGACCCGCTTGCTTAACACAGCCACCTAGCAGCGTTGATGCTAGTAATAGCGTTGCTAGGGTACGGACAACGAACGATTCTCGGTAAACAGTCATGGTGTTGGTGCTAACTCGCTGAAGCTTTACAATTTATTAAAGCGATTTTCTTCAAACAGTTAGTGAAGCCACAGAGAAGTTTCGCTGCCACAGTTGAAGGCAAAATTAAGCTTTATAGCGCTTGGCTCGGCAGCGCTGCCTAAGCGTTAATAGCAGGCATCACTAAACTGTTCGATAGTGGCCCAGCTTGAGCAAATAGAAAGAGTAGCTGCACGTGGCTTACCCTTTCTAAGTTAGCGTTGTATCTGACTTGAAGGACCTGTCTTGAGGATGGTTTCTGACTTACGCTCTGATCTACGCTCCGACTTACGAATTGTTTCTCTCATCCCGAGCGCCACTGAGATTGTCTATGCGCTGGGGCTAGGCGAGGCGCTGGTTGGGCGATCGCATGAATGTGACTTTCCTGCTGCTGTCAAAGCGCTGCCTGCTTGCACCGCACCGCGCTTCAATCCGAGCGGCAGCAGTCGCGACATTCACGATCGGGTGAGCGCTTTACTGCAGTCGGCGCTCAGCATCTATCAGGTGCGCACAGAGGTTTTGCAGCAGCTGCAGCCCACCCATATTCTCACGCAGGCGCAGTGTGAAGTCTGTGCGGCTAGCCTGTCAGAGGTCGAAGCAGCGGTGGCAACCCTGACTCAGATATCGCCGCAGATTATCTCTTTGCAGCCCGCAGTGCTAGCCGATGTGTGGAGCGATATGCGCCGCGTTGCGGCTGCTCTTACCGCTAGCGAACGATCGGCAGAAGCGTTAGTGGATGCGCTACAGCTGCGGCTGCAGTGCTGCTGCGATCGCGTTCGAGCGCAGCTGCCGCAGCAAACGGTAGCCTGCATTGAGTGGAGTGAGCCGCTGATGGCAGCGGGCAACTGGATCCCAGAGCTGGTTACCTTAGCTGGCGGGCATCCGCTGTTTGCCAAAGTTGGGCAGCCGTCATCCTGGCTGAGCTGGGGCGATCTGCTGGCCGCCGATCCCGACGTGATGGTGATGATGCCCTGCGGCTATGATTTAGCCCAGACGCGGCAAGCCACCCAGCAGCTGGCGCAGGAAGCTAGCTGGGCGAAGCTGAAAGCGGTTCAAGACTGCCGCATCTATTTAACTGATGGCAATCAGTACTTCAACCGACCGGGGCCGCGACTGGTCGATTCGCTAGAGATTTTGGCCGAGATTTTGCACCCGGATGACTGTCAGTACGGCTATGCGCTGAAGGCTTGGAAGCTTTACTGAACAGCATAGAGATAGTAAAAACTGACTTAGTTCATCGCCATCGCTAGGCTGCTGAGCCCAATCTCGCTGCAGACCTCGTAAAACTTAATCTCAGGCGGTCTGACGAACAGGCCAGAAATCTCCTTGAGGATGGCCTGATAGGCCTCGTCTCGATGATCTTCCATATTGCCGATGTCATCCCACAGGATAATGGCAATGCCGCAGTCCGTACCCGGCTGCTGCAGCAGATAAGCGCCTTTGAAGCCGCTCTCTTGGTAGGTAGAAACTGCTTGCTCATAGAGCTGTCGCGCTTCCGAAAAGCGGCCAGGCTTAAACTCACCAATGGCAACGTAGGCCTGCTTGTGCTTTAAAAAATCAGAAAATTCACTCATCGCAATTAGCGTCCTTGTGGTGGTGTAAGCCCCAGTGTGACGCAAGGACTTCACGGCTCGTCAGTTTCATAACAATCCGTTTGCGATTCTTATCGTTGATTAATCTGAGCCTGCCGTTAGTCCACAAGCAGGTAGTGGCTCGCCGCTCGCAGCTGTCGACCCAGCCAGCGCTTTGCCGAACGCCACTGCTGCTGCAGGCGCGATCGCGGCTGATTTCCCCAAGCTGGCTCAGCCTTTGGCAGAGACAATATCAAAGCGCCCTCATCAATCATCAGCGCGGCCTGCTCTGGCACTACTCGATGCGGCAGCGACAGCGTTCGCTGTACCACAGCAAGCTGCACCATCGGGCCTAACAGCGTTAGCTGCTCAACCCGCTGCGGAATCGACAGCACTACCCGCTCAGGCAAAATCTGTGGCTCAATTTGATTAGGGGCAACGCCGGGAATACGCAGATAGACCGTTATATCGGTAGGGGTTTCATGCAGGCTGACTTCGCTGCGGCTGTCGCGGCGACCGGCGACTGAAAAGCGGCTATTGCTAAATAGGCTGTTACTCAATGGGGGGCTATTGCTAAACCAGGACTGATAAACCATCACAGCGCTCCAATTCGCTACTTTCATGCTGGCAGCTGCTGCCGCATCCCTGCAATCGTGGGAACCGTCGCTGAGCTGGCGTAATTTCTGCACCAAAGCGCCGTAGAGTAAAAAGGCTGACAGGAGCCGCAACGATTGATCAAGCGTTCCGTATTTTTGCGATATTTCATCTTGGCTAGCAGCACTACCGCGATCGCGGCTGCCTGCGATCGCTCAACCGAACCTGAAGCAGATCTAGCGTCTGCGCCGGCTGTGAGCGAAACGCCCAAAGTCTTTTTTCCGCTAGAAGAAACCTGGCAGGTGGTCACAGCCACCGGCTACTATCCGTTTGTGCAGCAGCCGCAGCCTGACAAGTTTGAAGGCTTTGACGTCGATTTACTCAGTGCCGTTGGCAAAGTCGCCGGCGTCGGGCTGAACTGGCGGCGGCAGGCATTCGACAGTCTGATTCCAACCGTTCAGGCGGGGCGCGCCGAGGTAGCCATTGGTGCGATTGCCATCACGGCAGCGCGAGCCGAGAAGGTCAGCTTTTCACAGCCCTATTTCATCTCGGGATTGGCTATTGCCACAGCGGCTGATCGCCAGGGCCTAACTTCGCTTAAAGCCTTAGAGGACAGAGTCATTGCTGTTCAGCTAGGCACGGCCGGCGCTGACGCGGTGATTGACATATCAGGCTCTCAGATCAAGACCTACAGCTCTACCCTATCAGCGCTAGAGGCGGTTGCCCAAGGCAGCGCCGATGCGGCCCTAGTCGACTGGCCGATAGTGCTTGCTGCCATTGAAGCCGGGCAAATCAGCGGTATTCAGCTAGCCAGCAGACGACTGACCGAAACGCCGTTTGGCATCGTCGTAGGGAACCAGAGTGAGACTAAGCTGGCGGCTATTAACCAGGCGCTGCAGCAGATCAAAGCCAGCGGACGATATGCAGAACTCTATCAAAAATGGTTTGGTATCAAGCCGCAGACCTAGCTAGAGGCGCTGGTGTAAAACCGCAGCGCAAACCGCCAAAACCAGCGCGAAAGCTGCAGCAGCGCGGCGGCTAGCACCACAGACCCCACCAGCCAGCTTGTCTCGGTGCGATTTAAGATCGTCTGCGCCGGCACGGTCGTGAGAAAAGCTACCGGAATAATGAAGGTAAAGAAGAAGCGATAGGCCGTCGGAAAGGCCACAATTGGAAAGCGCCCCGCTTCTAGCAAACCGCGCAGCACCTCGGTCACGTTGTAGATTTTGACAAACCAGATGCTGGTAGCGCCCAGCATAAACCAGAGGCTATACAAGCTCAGCATGCCCAACAGCAGCGGCGGTATGCCGAGCAGATAGCTGGCCGGCGGCAGCCCCAGCTGAGTGCCGGCATAGATGACGATAATCAGCCCAAAAACCAGATCGGGCACACCCCAAGGTGACACCGTGTGGGTAGACAGCCAGAACTGTGAGCTAATCGGCTTGAGCAGCACGAAGTCAAGCGTTCCATCTTGAACGTGGTTGACAATCCGATTGAGGTTCGGTGTGAGGAACGTGGCCGCCGTTCCCTGCAGTAGCGTAAAAATGCCGAGCACTACCAGCGCTTCTTCCCAGGCCCAGCCTTGAAACTCATAGCCGGTGCGATAGAACAAAAACAGGCCGAACAGATTGCCAATGAGCCCCACCAGGCTGCTGAGTGCGGCGATCGCAAAGTTGAGCCGATATTCCAACTCCGTAGCGATTGCCACGCTCCAAAACAGCTTGAGTACGCGAAGATAGCGCTGCATAGGCGGTCGTGAGTAAGACAGCAGAGCAGCTTTGAGGCTGCCACCTCAGCTTAAGCCAAAAGTGTCTAGCGCTAGGCTGCTTTCGCAGCGGTCGGTGTCGCATCGTCTACCTGCGCATCGAGATAGGGCTGCAGCATCGCCTGCAGGCGATAGCGCGCCCGGGCAATGCGCGATTTGACCGTTCCTAGAGAAACGCCGGTGATCTCGGCGATCTCTTCGTAGGGCAGCCCCTTAATTTCTCGCAGGATAATCGTCTCGCGAAAGATTTCTGGCAGGTCTGCGATCGCGCTGATCAGCCGACTGTAAAATTCTTCAGTCAGTACAGTATCGACTGGCGTAGGCTCGTCTGAGGGCAGTTCCCAGTCGATGTAGCTATCGCTGATGCGTCTCGGAGCATCCAGCGAAATGGTTCCAGCTAGCCGCTTACGCTTGCGCAGCTCATCATAAAACAGGTTAGTCGCAATCCGGCTCAGCCAGCCTTTGAAGCGCGCTGGCTCCTGCAGCCGGTGCAGGTAGCGGTGGACTCGAACCCAAACTTCCTGGCTTAAATCCGCGTGATTGCTCCAATCAGAGGCCAGATA
>JAAHIA010000092.1 GCA_010671975.1 Leptolyngbya sp. SIO4C1
AGCGGATGGCCCGAGACTTAGAAGCGGTAGCCGAGGTGCAGCAAGCGCCCAAGCGCGAGGGTCGCAACATGATGATGCTTGCGAGCCTCGCGCGCTTTCTTTTCTTGCTCAAACTTGTACTTACCGTAATCCATGATGCGGCAGACGGGCGGATCGGCCTTATCACTGAGCAGCACCAGATCCAGCTCTCGCTCGTCTGCTAGTTCCATCGCTTCTTTTGGCGACATGATGCCTAGCTGCTCGCCATCCGTGCCAATTAGGCGAATTTTGGGAAAGCGAATGTTCTGATTGATAGGCGGAACGTTACGGTTACGATTACTACGCATCAGTTAAAGTTGCTCAGTAACAAAATCAACGGCTAAGAACAATAGAAGGTACGACGTCCATCCCCCGATTGTAGGTTAACTCCTCTAGTTTGAAACACCGGGCTTAAAATTAAGTGAACTTACTCATCTGTCTGACGAATCAAGCTGGAGGAGCAGCCTACAGTCCTGACTGTCAAACAGTCTGCGATCGCTAGGTTAACCTCTGAAAGTTAGCTTGCCCAGTCGCAGCTGCCTAGTCGCTGACAGCTGCAGCGCCTCTGCTGTAGGCTTATGGATCTAGCAGTCCACGATCCGAACTAAATTCTTGACATTCCCCTGGCCATGAAGCATACGCTGTCTGTACTTGTTGAAGATGAAGCGGGTGTTCTCACCCGCATTGCTGGCCTATTTGCTCGGCGGGGCTTCAATATTGAAAGCCTGGCCGTAGGACCAGCTGAAAAAGTCGGCATCTCTCGAATTACGATGGTTGTTCCCGGCGACGATCAGGTGATTGAGCAGCTAACAAAGCAGCTCTATAAGCTGATTAACGTGCTCAAGGTGAATGACATCACTGAAACGCCCTGTGTTGAGCGAGAGCTGATGTTACTAAAAGTTAATGCAACCAGCACCACTCGCGCTGAAATCATCAATTTTGCACAGATCTTTCGAGCGCGTGTGGTCGATGTGTCCGAAGAATCGCTGACGTTAGAAGTGGTAGGCGATCCGGGTAAGCTGGTTGCCATCGTACAGGTGCTCAGCCGGTTTGGCGTGCGCGAAATTGCGCGCACTGGCAAAATTGCCCTGACTCGAGAATCTGGCGTCAACACAGAGTATCTAAAGTCCTTAGAAAGCAAGCTCTAAGGCGCTATAAAAGTGCTCAGCTGATAGCTGTCAATCGGATTTTCACTGACTTTTTATCTTCCGCAGACGCAGCTATCCGGAGTGTTTACTGCGTCGCCAGGATCATGCTTTAAAGCATTTAATCTTGGCTCACACTCCCTATGACTTTATTGATTGATCCGCTTAAGCAAAGCCACTGCTATCTCAGGCGATTTTCTAAACGGTTTAGCCTGTCACTGGCTGTCTGGTTTATCCTATCTTTTGCCCTCGCGCTGATAGTCGGCGGCTGCGCCTTTGGCACCGCTAAGCCGACTCCCCTGCGCGTCGGTATGAACAGCTGGCCGGGCTATGCCCTGAGTCTCTATGCCCAGTCTGAAGGACTCTTCAAACAGCGCGGATTGGATGTGGAACTGGTGCAGTTTATCAATCAGCAAGACAATATCGCAGCCACTATGCGCGGCACCATTGACGCTAGCTTTGTCCCGCTGTGGGAAGTCATGCAGCTGGAGACCGGCGACAGCAAACCGGCTTTTGTCATGGTGGCTGACGTATCGGCGGGTGCCGATGGCATTGTGGCTCGTCCCGAAATTACCCGTATTGAAGATCTTAAAGGCAAAAAGATCGGCGTTAAGCTGGGGACAGTGACCCATCTGGTGCTGCTAGAGGCGCTGCAGTCTGCACAGCTTACCAGCAGTGATGTCGAACTGGTAAATGTCTCAAATGAGATCGGCATTCAGCGACTGAAGGACAGCAAGCTAGATGCAGCAGTGGTTTGGGAACCTGCACTGAGCGCAACTGCTCAAGCTGTTGACGGTAATGTCATTTTTACAACAGCCGATGTGGATAGCTTGGTCATCGATGGGTTGGCTGCTCGGGCAGACTATATTGAAGCGAATCAGGCAGTCTTCACTCAATTTATTTTGGCCTGGCTCGATGCCATTTATGCGGTCGAGACCAATCCAAACGAAGTATTTTCAGTAATTGGACAGCAGATTGATCAGAGCGCGTCAGCTTTTGCCACAGACTACGCGGGTCTGCAAAAAGGCGATCTGGAGATGAATCGGCGGATGTTTGAAAGCGGCCGACTCAGCGAAGCAATCCAGCAGGTCAAACAGCTGCTCGAAACCAATCCGCAATATAGCCAATTTCTAGAGCAGGAAATCGTTGTAGAACCAACACCAATGATCAACGCCATTCAGCAGTGGAGCCCCCCTAGCTAATGCGGCTAGGCAAGCAGAAGATAAACCCGCTGAGGCAGCGCCTCAGCGGGTTAGCTTTATTCGGTTGATTGACTTCGCACTAGCAGTAGGCTGTCAGCCCTGCGGCCGAGACCTAGCCTGTAAGCAAAAGGCCGCCATCAAAATTAGGCTGCCGCCCACCGCCTGACCAACCCAGAGAGCTTCGCCCAGCAGCACGATGCCCATAGCAACGGCCAAAACTGGCTCAAGCATTGAAATTAGGGCCGTTGAAATTAAGCCTAAGCGCTTCAGGCCGATAAACAGCAGCACGATGGGAAAAGCCGTTGCGATCGCGGCCAGTCCGCCTACGGTGCCAATCTGGGCCCAGCTAGCCGGCACTACCAGCTGCCGCTGAGCCAGCAAAAAGCCCAGCATTGTCAGAGTCGCTCCTAGCAGCATCCAAGCCGCTGTCTGCGGAGCCGAAATTCGCTGCACCAGCCTGGCGCTAAGCACTAGGTAAAGCGCGTAGCCGGCCCCAGCAGCCATGCCTAAGCCAATGCCGACGCTGGAGACGGTCTCATAGCGCCAGTTGACCGTACATACGCAGCCAGCAAAGGCCAGCCCCAGCGTCAGCAGCTGCCAGCGGTCGATTGACTGTCTGACCAGCAGCCAGCGAATCAGGACTGCAAAAGCAGGATAGGTAAAAAACAGCAGGGCTGTGATTCCGGCGCTAGCGTAGGTGAGCGCACAGAAAAAAAAGGCCGCCTGCAGCGTATAGACCATAGCGCCAAGCCAAAAAGCTGACATCGCTGCCCGCTGCGGCACGCGCCACTGACCGCGCAGCAACAGCCAGAGCCAGAGCATGGCTGCCCCGCCGCTGACTCGCCAAAACAGGCTACTGGCCACATCAAACCCTTGGCTGTAGGCAAGTTTGCCAAAAATGCCAAGCGTGCCAAAGCCGGCGGCTGAGAGCACCACCAAGCTGATGCCAACCCAGTCGAACGGTTGCTGAGCTGGCATTGCCTGAGTCGGCGAAGAGATCGCATCTGCAGAGGCAGATCGCTGCTGAAGCGGCGCAGCTGAGTTTTTCATAGCTATTTGTTCTAACTAACGCTGAGTCTGCGCCGCAGTCAGGGTGACCCGCCGAAAGCGCAGTTTGTCACCCGGGCGCGCCTGACCCACTTTCCACAAATTTGATTCGATGACGGTAAAAGGTGCCATATAGCCAGTGAGGCTGGGGCCATCGACCATCAAAACGGTAGGCACCTGTCCACAGAACAAAACGGCACCGAGTGGACAGCCATAGTCGATTTTGTTAGACGGATCGCTGCCGTTTTCAGGCGTTTTGCTGTAAGCGCTGTAAGCAAATTTAAAGCTTGGTCCTTCCAGGCGATAGCCGGTGCGGTTAGACTTCACCGACACTTGCCAATCGACCTGCAGAAACTGCTCAATATCTTCATGGGTGAGCCAGTCGTCATGCGGCCCTAGCAGCACCTCTACCTCCCAGGTCTGCGAAAACTGAGGCCGCTGCTCTGGGCTCAGGCTGCGATGCGCTATTGCTGAGCAGTGCGACGGCGCATGGGCAAACAGCCAGTCACCGCGACGCAGCTTGCGGCCGTCTAGCCCACCAACGCCGCCTGCTAAAAAGGTAGCGCGACTGTTCAAGTAGATAGGGACATCGAGACCGCCGGCAAACTGCACATAGGTCCGCGCTCCAAGTCGAGCATGGCCAAACGATAGGATATCGCCAGGCAGTACCGGCAGCGTTGACCACAGAGAGACAGGCTTCTGGTTGAGCTGTGGCTGACAGTCTGCGCCGACGATCGCAATCACCGTTTCTTGCCAAAATTTCAGAGTAGGTCCAATAAACTGAATCTCTAGGCCAGCGGCTGATTCTGGATTGCCCAGCAGCTGATTGCCGAGCTGAAACGACCGCCGATCCATCGGACCTGAGCAGGGCAGCCCTAGCTGTAGATAACCCTCTCGGCCAGGATAGTCTTGTACGGTGGTCTCTAAGCCGCCAGCTAAGACTTCTGCAATCGGGCTGCGCAGCGGCTGGTTTCGGCTGGTCAACGTGAGTTCTGATAAGCGGGCCATTGGCTTCTAGGCAGAAATTGGCTGGACTGGCAGAGCTGCTGGCAGAGCCGCTGACAGGCTGTAGGGCTGCGGCAGTGAAACAGCAAAGTTAAAGCGACCTTGTTCTAACTCGTGCTCGATGAGCTCAAATTCTGCTTCACAGGTAGCGCGAAACTTAACCCGATCGCCCACGCGAAACAGCAGCGGGCTTTCTTGAAAAGCAGGCAGGGTTTGGGCTGGATCAAAAATTGGCAGCGGCGTGCGGCCAATCATCTGGTATCCATCTGGAATTTCAATTGGATAGAGGGTGGTGAAGCCGCCGCCAACGCCGACGGTGCCTTTAGGCGTCCAGGTGCGCGGCGGATCGTATTTGGGGGCATACAGGCAGGCCTGCGGATCTAAAGGCATCAGCGTAGGCAGACCGGCGACAAATCCAACTGCGCCCACCCACCATTCAGACTGAGTATGGCGCTCAATCAGTGCGTCAACGCTGTCTAGGCCGTTCAGACGGCTAACAAGCGCCACGTTGTCCTCGATGGGTTTAACGGTTTTGCAATAGTGCTCAAAGCAGGCGCGGCACCAGCGATCGTTATAGACAACCGGCACCTCAATCAGTCGAGACGCAAGCTCGATATCTGCCTGGTGCCTCAGCTGTTGAAACAGGCAGTCGCAAAGCTGCACAACGCCCTGATAGGTGAGCAGTGACGGATTGTATCGAACCAGTACGGTGGTAAAGGAAGGCACGGCATCGGTGATGGCGCCGATGCCAGCCAGCGTCAGAGGAGCAGTCTGCATCAGCGATTTAGCCAAGGCAATGGCCTTAAAGTTAGTGGCTAAATCGGCGCGATCGCCAAGTTCGACAAGCAAATGCCGATCACCCGCTATGCGGTAACGGGGTGTCTGATAAATCATGCGAACCGGGTTCTGGAGGTGTGATTGATTCTACAGACGCCTAACCACTAGTCAGGAGGCTCAAAGGCGCTGCTGTGACTTGTTCTGGTGAAAATTACCGCTATTTCTTGAAGCCTATATGTAGCGCTATCCAAAACCAGCGCCCTGATCCGACACCCGCCAAAAAGGACTCAAGACAGAAAAGGACCCAGTCGGGCTGGGTCCTTTAGCTTCAGTTGAGATAGCCAGTTGCGCCACTTAAGACGCCTAGCTCAGCGGCCAGCGCTCGTTAGCCACCGGCCACGGCCGGTACAATGCTGACTTCGTCACCATCAGACAGCGTGGTTTCTTTGCCTTCTAAAAAGCGAATATCTTCGCTGTTGACGTAGAAATTGACAAAGCGCCGCAGCTCACCCTGGTCGTCACAGAGGCGCGATTTGATGCCAGGAAAGTTGCTATCTAAGGTGTTGAGCAGATCGGTAATGCTGCTGCCTTCGCATTCGATCGCGGCTTCATTGTTGGTGAATTTTTGCAGCGGCGTTGGAATCAGAACTTTAACAGACATGTTGAAGAAAACAGTTGGCGATTAGGACAAAATTCAAGCAGAGCAATAGCGCTAGACCCAGCATTAAACCAGCGTCTGCTGCCACTCTAGCCGCTCGAGGGTCTGGGCGCGCTCCCAGGCGCGCTCAAAGCTATCCAGCTTCGGCTCAATCGTATGCGGTTCACCAATATAGCCTTGAACAGCTTCTTGCGTCTTCAGGCCGTTGCCAGTGATATAGGCTACCGTGGTTTCGTCTGGATTGATCTTGCCGGCCTCAGCCAGCTTTTTCAGCACTGCAATGGTGGTGCCGCCGGCCGTTTCAGTAAAGATGCCTTCGGTTTCTGCTAGCAGCTTCATGCCCTCGACGACTTCCGCATCGGTCACAGCTTCGATATTGCCGTTGGTCTTGCGGGCGATTTCTAAAGCATAGACGCCGTCGGCTGGGTTGCCGATCGCAATCGACTTAGCAATCGTATTCGGCTTGACCGGCGTAATAAAGTCGCGCCCTTCTTTGAACGCCTGGGCAATGGGAGAGCAGCCTTCGGCCTGAGCGCCGCTGAAGCGCACCGCTTTTTCTTCAACCAGACCAACTTTGACAAACTCGTTAAAGCCTTTGTAGATCTTGCCAAACAGCGAGCCAGAGGCAAGCGGCGCAACAATATGGTCGGGCAGCTGCCAGCCAAGCTGCTCGGCCACCTCAAACCCGAGCGTTTTAGAACCTTCAGAATAGTAGGGCCGCAGGTTGATATTGACAAATCCCCAGCCGTGCGTGTTAGCCACCTCGGAGCACAGCCGATTCACCTGGTCGTAGTTGCCCTGCACCGCCATCACCGTAGGGTCGTAAATGAGCGTGCCCAAGACCTTACCGGCTTCTAGATCAGCAGGAATAAAGACGCAGCAGTCTAGCCCAGCATGCGCCGCGATCGCAGCCGTCGAATTCGCTAGATTACCTGTGCTAGCGCAGGAAACCGTCGTGAAGCCTAGCTCGCGAGCTCGCGTCAGCGCCACTGACACCACGCGGTCTTTAAAGCTCAGAGTCGGCATATTCACCGCATCGTTCTTGATGTAGAGAGACTTTAGCCCCAGCCGACGCGCCAGACGATTGGCTTTGAGCAGCGGCGTCATGCCCGTACCCACGTCA
Organism: Leptolyngbya sp. SIO4C1; assembly: GCA_010671975.1. Taxonomy (GTDB): domain Bacteria; phylum Cyanobacteriota; class Cyanobacteriia; order Phormidesmidales; family Phormidesmidaceae; genus SIO4C1. The sequence goes on from JAAHIA010000092.1 coordinate 6,976, forward strand.
ATCGGCGTCTCAGTCTCAACCGGCAGAAAGGCCCGATAGCGCCAAATTGAGTTAGGACCAGCCTGGATGCTTTCGCGAGTCACCTGCCGACGAATCGCCTCGTAGTCATAGGTCACCTCTAGCGGACCAAAGCAGACGTCTTCGCAAACATGCTTGGCCCCTAAGTCATAGGTTTCGCCGCATTCTTTACAAGTGAGCGACGTAAAGGTGGCTGAGCTAGCGGCGGTCGCGGCGGTGTGAACGGTTTGAGTCATAGAATTTGGTCTCTCTACTGAAACTGGTCGGCATAGTAACACCCTTGCCAGAAAGCCGTCAAATATACCCGACAAAAAAGGTCGGGATTAAAATTTAATAGCGGAGACTTCATCTTCTAAAGCTGAATTAGCAGCGGCGCTAACCGCCGCTGACGGGCGGAATTAGGACTACCTCATCACCGTCGTGTAGTGGCGTATCGGGGGAAACAAACTGCAGGTTCACGCCAAAGCGCGTCAGCGACCGCCACTGAGCTAGCTCTGGATGCTCAGTACAGATGCGATCGCACAGGTCTGCTACCGTGGTTCCTGCTGGCAGCGCTAGCTCGAGCTCTGAAACACCATAAGCGTCTTGGTAGGCGGCAAACAGTTTGAGCACAATAGAAACTGACTGAGACATAGGGCTAGCGCACCGTGAGTCATCGATAGGCTAAAAGATTGATAGGCTAGGTCATTACCGGCGAACGAATGGCGTCTTCTAGCGTTTTCAGCAGGGCCTGTTCGCGATAGGGCTTTGAAAAATAGGCGGTCGCCCCAAGATTCATTGCCAGCTGCCGGTGCTTGTCACCCGAGCGAGACGTGAGCATCGTCACTGGCATCCTAGCAAAAGCTGGTTTGCCGCGTAGGCGAGATAAGAAGCCATAGCCATCTAATCGCGGCATCTCAATATCGCAAATAATCGCTTGCACCTCAAGTCCGGCTTCAAGCTTTTCTAACGCATCCAGCCCATCTTTGGCTTGAGCTACCTTGTATCCCTGCTTTTCGAGCGTCAGTGCCAGCAGACGGCGAACGTTCACCGAATCATCCACAATCAAAACCGTGGGCATCAGGCGATTTTGTCCGCTAGGCTGTATCGAAAGGCTGCTCAAAGCACCCGAGAGCAGTGGGTTGGCATAGAGCACCTGAGCTGACTGAATATTAGACCCTTCACAGTTTGTGATCCATCGCAGCAGTTCCGACACGTTTACCAGCGGTACAACTTTACCGTCGCCTAGAATCGTGCAGCTACTGAAGCCTGCAGGCAGCGCAATCAGCCCTTCTACCTGGCGCACCGCCACTTCCTGCTCGCCCCAGGAGCGATCAATTTGCAGCCCGCAGTACTGCTGGTTGTAGCGGACGACTAGCACGCTCGGGACAGCAACATTAGGCGTATTATCGAGGCTATCAATCTGACGAGGGCAGTTAAAGGCTAGCCACTTGGCCAGCTTGATCAAGCGAATGGCCTGCCCGTTCCAATCAAACAGCAGCTGTCCGTTGCGCTCATAGCAGTCCTCCGGCGCCACCATCGTAATTTCTTGCACGCTGTCGGTGGGAAAGGCAATGGGCATGCGATTGCTCTCAGAAAGCAAAACGCGCGTAACTGATAGCGTATAGGGTACTGAAATGGTGAAGGCAGTACCCTGCCCCGGCTGGGTAGATACGCTAATATCGCCGCGAATCTGTTTGAGATTGTTGCGCACGATATCCATGCCGACGCCGCGTCCAGACAGCGTTGTGACATTGTCTGCCGTGCTAAATCCCGGTTCAAAAATAAGGGAAAGTAGGTCAGCTTCGCTAGCCGTAGCCAGCAGCGTCTCATCTAACCCCATCGCCTTTGCTCGCTGGCGAATCTTGTCAATCGGAATGCCGCTGCCGTCGTCGCCGATGACAATCTGAGTGCGATTGCTATGGTGGGCGGCTTGAATAGAAATTGTTCCTTTTTCAGGCTTGCCCTGCTGTCGGCGGCGATCGGGCGTCTCTATACCGTGATCGAAAGCGTTTCGCAGAATGTGCAATAGCGGATCGTTGAGCGCTTCTAAAATATTGCGATCAATCAGCGTATGATCGCCTTCTATCTGCAGATCAACCTGCTTGCCATACTCAACGCAGAGCTCTCTGAGCGCTCTAGGAAAGCGATTGGTCACATCCGAGAGCGGGCGCATTCTCAGCTGATTGAGGTTGCGCTGCAGCGACCGGGCCGTGCGCTGCAGATTGCGCATACTTTGCTCGGCGGTATCAATACCCAGCTCGATATCGTCGGCAACTTCCTGCAGCTGCACAACGGTTTCTATCTGCTCGCGCACTGGCAGGTGGTGCGCATCATAGCTGTCCATCTCTAGCGCATCAAACCCATTTGGCAGCAGCGCAGCGTTGGCAGTGCTCAAAGCGAGCTGACCATTTTCCGCTGTTCCTGGCAGCAGCAGCGGCACTTGATGAGACTGCCTCGTCGTATTGTCATAGACATCGCGCAGCTGCAGACTAAAGTCGTCGAGCGCGCGCAGTCGCTGAGCCAGCAGCTCTGCTAGCTGACGCAGCCGCTTGATCTCGCTGCCTAACCGGTTCCGTTCAATTGTGAGTTCACCAAAGAAGTCATTGAGCTCGTTTAGCTTACGCGCAGATACGCGCACGGTGGTGTCTTGCCCAGCCTCTTTGGTCGCGGCTGTCTGTCCGTTTGAAAACCGAATCTGGGTGCCCGATAGAGCAGCCGGCTGGGCTTGAGCCGGATCAAAATCAGCTTCAGAATCAGCGGGCGTTTCAGATAGGGTGCCAGCGGCTGCCTCAGCGTTGGTCTGCGCAAAAATATCAAAGGTGCTGTCTGCTTGTGCTGGCGCGCTAGCGGCATCATGGTCAGAGTCGGCAGCCGGCGGCTGAGCCACCTCTGGAATTTCGAAGCTCAGGTGGCTGAGCCGATCGGGCAGCTCGGCTAAATTGCCAGTAATCACCAGCGCCTGCGACTGTCGCCAGGTCTTTAAAGCCTGCTCTGAAACTTCATAGATTTGCTCAAAGCTGGTGGCGGCTCGGGCTGCTGCCTCAACTGAGTAGCAGAGCTGACTAAAGGCTTTAAGGTCAAGCATCTCGCCGAGCCCGCCGAGCTCTTGGGCCATCACCGTCACCTCTGACTGTAGCGTCTCTGAGCGAGCTTGAATGACCCCTTCTAAGCGCTCTAGACAGCCTTCCACTTCTGTCTGAAACAGCATTGGCAAAATATTTTGGCCATCGTCGGAGGCCATCAGCGTAGAGGCATCTTCGGTAGTGGGGTCGCCGAGCACCTCATAGAGCTGATCAAAAATTGGCAGGATAAATGTCTCTAACCAAGCAGGATCCAGCGGAGACTGGGCGCGATCGCACGCCACAATTTGCCGTAGCCCATCCACAGCGGCCAGCAGCTGACTTTCTAAACCAGCGTCAATCTCTAGCGTCTCTCGCTGCAGCTTCAGCACCTTCAGCGAATCTTCTAAGCGATGTGCCAAATCGCTCAGCAGCGCATAGCCCATCAGCCCTGAGCCGCCCTTGATAGAGTGAGCCGCCCGCAGCGCGCTATTGATTTCTTCGATATCGATACCGCGCTGGGCAATGTCGAGTAAGCTAGTCTCCAGCGTAGCGAGATACTCTTCCGCTTCATCGAGAAACTGAAGCTTAATCTCGAATTCCTTGTCTTGTGACATTGCTATGACCGTGTAGGATGGGTGCTAACTAACTGGGTGGCTAAACGCTAACGCTCGTCTACCTTAAAAGTTGCCATCGACGCCTGCAGCTCATGAGCCACCTCAACCGTCTGCCTTAGCGCATCGGACACCTGAGCAGAAGACTCCGAAGTGCGCTTAGAAACAGCCGCAATCTGCTGCATCAGTAGAGAAACAGAAGCCGATATCTCAACCTGTGAAACAGTTGCACCCGAAATCGACTGAACGAGCTGATCAATCTGTCGAGAAACTTCAAGAATTTCTGTCAGGCTTTCCTTGGAATCCTCAACCCGGCGCGTTCCCTCAACCACTTGAGCAGTGCTTTGCTCAATCGCTTCGACCACGTCGCTAGTCTCTCGCTGAATACTTTCAACAATCCGCTCAATTTCCTGCGTGGCTGCAGATGAGCGCGCGGCCAGTTCACCCACTTCTTCGGCTACTGCGGCAAAGCCCTGCCCCTCTTCACCGGCTCGAGCTGCCTCAATGCCGGCATTGATAGCTAGCAGATTGGTTTGCATCGCAATTTGATTGATCAAAGACACAACTTTGGAGATCTGCTGCGATGACTCGCCCAGCCGCTTGACCTTCTTGGCCGTCTGCCCAACCGTCTCTCTCAGGCTAAGGATGTTTTGAACCGTTAAATCCATGGCGACGCCTCCCTGCTCGGCCGTTGCCGAGGCAGTTTTAGCCACGCTAGCTGCCTGCTGAGCCTGATCGGCCACCTGAGTAATCATTTGGCTCATCGCTTCAACCGAATTTAGCGTCTGAGTCGTTTGCTCTGCTTGCTTCAGCGCATCCTCAGCCAGTTCTCGAATCGCAAATTCATTACTGCCAAGCGATTGATTGACGCGTCCAGCTGAATCTTTAACCTGCGTGACAATCTGTCGCAGGCTCTCAACAATTGAGTTGAAGAAGTCAGCCACCGTACCAATCTCACCGGCTGTAACGTCTGCTCGTACGGTCAAATCTCCTCGGGCTGCCCCTTCAACGTCCTCTAGCAGATTGAGTAGCTGCAGCTGCAGCGCTTCCTGCCGCTGCCGTCTTTCTTCAGACAGCGTATCGGCTGCCAATCTGGTATCTAGCTGCTCTAGCGCGAAGCCTAGCTGGATGGCAACCCGTTGCAAAAAGCTAATATCTAGGCTGTTCCACTGACGCGGCCCAGAGCATTCATGCGCAATCAGCAGCCCTAAAAGCTTTTCATCCTCAAGAATTGGGGTCACCAGGTTGGCGCGCACTTTATAGGGTTCTAGCTGACTGAGGTGACATTCGGTCAGATCGGCTTTATAAATGTCATCTGTTGCCTTAACCCGTCCCTGACGGTACTGCTCAACATATTTATCAGCAAAGCAAGGATCGGCAATCTGGCTGCCTAGCGCCGCCGGATAGTTCTCTGCAACCGACTCAGCGACAAAAGTGCCCTTCCAAGTTTCATCGAACAGATAAACGCCTACCCGATCGGTTTTTAGAGCAGCGCGCGCTTCTTGCACCACGGTTCTAAAAAGCTGATCGCGATCTAAAGCCTCGCGCATGTGAATGGTTAAGTCGGCTAGCTGCTGCTCTCGCCACGCCGTCTGCTGCTGCTGCTGAAAAAGCGACGTTTGCTCTAGCGTGAAGCCAAGCTGTAGGGCTGCCTGCTTGAGAAAATTGACGTCGATTTCCTGCCAGTGACGAGGCGCAGCGCACTGATGAGCAATCAGCAGTCCCAAAAGCTGGTCGTTTTCTAAAATTGGAGCGACCAGATTGGCCCTTACTTTGAAAGGCGCTAGCTGCTCTAGATGGCAGTCGGTGAGTCCTGCTGTATAAATATCATCTGTTGCCTTGACCCGTCCTTGACGGTACTGCTCAACATATTGATTCGCAAAGCAAGGGTCAGCTACCTGGCTACCTAGAGCAGCAGGCCACCCCTCGGCGACCGATTCAGCCACAAAAGTACCTTTCCAAGCTTCATCGAACAGATAGACGCCTACGCGATCGGCTTTCAAAGCCGATCTTGCTTCTTGTACCACGGTGCGAAAAATCTTATCGCGATCCAAGGACTCACGCATGCGAATCACCAGATCGGCTAGCTGACGCTCTCGCTCAGCCGATACCTGCTGTTGAGACAGCAGCGAAGCCTGACTGAGGGCATAGCCTAGCTGAGTAGATAGCTGCCGCATCAGATCGAACTCTTCTTCAGTCCAATGGCGCGGCATGGAACATTGATGAGCACAGAGCAGACCGTCTAGCTGATTGCCAGCTAGCACCGGTGCCACGATATTGGCTTTGACCTCTAGCTTACGCAGCAGCTCGCAGTGACAGTCTGAAAGATCGGTCTGATCGATATCCTCAATGTAGCTGACCAGACCGCTCTGAAACCGCTCTATGGTTTCAGGCGTTAGCGGATCGGCCACAGAGCGGCCCTCTGCCCGCAGCCAGCCAGCGCCGACCGATTCAGCCACTACCGAGCCGCTTTGGAAATCGTCAGAGTCAAACTGATAGAAAACGACGCGATCAACCTGCAGAATTTCGCGCACGCCGCTGACGGCTGTCTCTAGAATCTGCTCTCGCGCTAGAGACTGTCGGATTTGGCTAGCTAGATCCGCTAGCATTCTGGCGCGCTTTGCAGCAAAGGCTTCCTCATTGGCCTGATCCCTCAGCAGCCGTTCAGAAGCAGCTACCTGACTGGTTAATGCGTTAAACGCAGCGGCAACTTGACCTACCTCGTCGCGTGCGTTAATTTCTGCTTTGGCCTGACGGTTGCCTGCCACAAAGGCTTCGGTTGCTCGCTGTAAACGCTTGAGCGGATTCGCGATGGAGCGCCCTAGCAGCTGCGCGAGTAGGATATCAATCAGCAGTACGACAGCAA
>JAAHIA010000093.1 GCA_010671975.1 Leptolyngbya sp. SIO4C1
GAAATGCACGTATTTGTACCGGTCGGTGCGCAGCATGGCCATGCCGCATTCGTCGGTGCGCAAGCCCAGCGCCGTTTCGGCCGACCGGGCGGTCGGGTCGCCGAAATCGTATTCGAAATGGGCGGCGCCCACTTCAACGGTTTGCGGGTGACATTCGCTCGACACCCAAAACGTCTTGGCTGCCTTAGCTGCTTTATTTTTGCAAACGTCCCAGCTCATTGACATCGCTTCTGCCGCTGCGGTGCCTTCATCTAGCAGCGAGGCGTTGGCAATCTCTAGCCCAGTTAGGTCGGTGATCATCGTCTGAAAGTTGAGCAGGGCCTCCAGCCGCCCCTGCGCAATCTCCGGCTGATAGGGCGTGTACTGTGTATACCAGCCGGGATTCTCTAAAACATTGCGCTGAATCACCGGCGGCGTGATGCAGTTGTGATAGCCCAGCCCGATGTAGCTTTTGCAAACCTGATTTTGGGCTGCGATCGCGCGCAGACTTGCCAATGCCTCATACTCGCTCATGCCGGTCCCTAGCGACAGCGGCTGCTGTAGGCGAATACCGGCCGGTACCGCCGCATCGATCAGCGCCGCCAGCGATTCAAACCCCAAAATCTCTAGCATTTGCTGCACTTCATCAGCGGTCGGGCCAATGTGTCGCTGCGGAAAATCCTTTTCTAACGCCAGTCGATCTGCCCAGGTCGGTGCTGTATCCTGGCCAGCGACCGATGCATTCGCGACAGCGGCAGATTGAGCCGGCATTTCATCAGGCTGTTCGTAAGACATGCAAAAACTCCGCTAGACAGAACAGGTCCAAAAAAACCACCGGCGACAGCTGATGGTTCTCAAAGGCTATTATTTCATTTTGTAATAAATTGCTAATTCTTTCAGCTACCCTTCAACCTGTTCGCGATATTCTTCAGCCGTCAAGCAGTCGTCCAAGTCTTCTAAGCTATCGGCCTTGACGCGGATTAGCCAACCATCTCCGTAGGGATCGTCGGCAATCTGCTCGGGGGCATCGAGCAGCTGATCGTTGCGTTCTAGCACCTCACCGGAGACGGGCGATTTTAACTCTTCAACGGCCTTGACCGACTCGATTGTGCCGAACTTTTCACCCTTTTCTACGTTGTCGCTCAGCTCTGGCAGCTCTAGAAACACCACATCACCCAGCTGATCGACGGCAAAAGCGCTGATGCCAATTGTGATGATTTTTTCTTCCTCATCGACGCGGGCATACTCGTGCGTGTCGGTATACTGCAGATTGTCCGGATATTCAAAGGCCATCTCTATTCCTCAAGTTGCCAAAGGCGGAACTGCTTTTTTGCAGTGTTACATGGAATTTTTGTTTCTACGTAATTTTCGCGCAAGCTGTTACAGATCTCTACTGCACATTCATCAGGAAGCTTTATAGAATGGGCGCTTAACTACCTGAGCCGGAAAAAATTTTTGCCGAATTTCAACCTCCACCGTTTGTCCCACTTTAGCCAGCTCAGCTGGTAGATAAGCCAGCGCGACCGGATAGCCCAGCGTTGGCGATAGCGTTCCGCTGGTGACGATGCCCACAGGCTTGCCGTCTGCCAGCACCGGGTAGTCATGCCGAGCGATGTTGCGATCTTCGAGCTGCAGGCCGGCCAGGCGACGCGACACCCCTTCAGCCTTTTGCTGCTCGAGCACGCGGCGGCCAATGAAGTCTTGCGGCTTGTCGAGATGCACTAGCCAGCTCAAACCGGCCTCTAGCGGCGTAGTATCGTCGTTAATATCCTGTCCGTAAAGTGCCATTGCTGCCTCTAGCCGCAGCGTATCGCGCGCACCCAGACCGCAAGGAGTCACGTCTTTTGCTAGCAATGCCTGCCAGACCTTGGCTGCAGCCTGCGAGTCGAGCATCAGCTCAAAGCCGTCTTCGCCGGTATAGCCCGTACGGGCCATAAAGGCATCGTGACCCAGCAGCTGCGCCTGACAGTGGCCAAAGCGACCGACCTGCGATAGATCAGTCTCAGTCAGCGTCTGCAGCTTAGCTACGGCCTGCGGCCCCTGCACGGCAACTAGCGCGCGCTCCTGGGAGACATCGTTGAGCTGCACCTGGGTCTCAGGCAGATGCTCTAGCAGCCAGGCTTTATCTTTAGCGGTGGTGGCCGCGTTGACAATCAGCGTCACTCGGTCCTCACCTTGGTCATAGATAATCAAATCGTCGATGATGCCGCCTTTGGGATTTAGCAGCACCGTATACTGTGCCTTGCCCGGTGAAAGCCGACTTAAATCCGAAGGCACCAGCCGCTGTAAATGCTCAAGCGTGTTGCTACCGCTGAGTAAAAACTTACCCATGTGTGAAATGTCAAACATGCCAGCTCGCTGCCGCACCTCGTGATGCTCCTTTTGGATGCCGCTGAACTGAACCGGCATCTCCCAGCCAGCAAAGGCGGTCATTCTGGCTGCTTGCTGGACGCAAAGTTTGTAAAGCGGAGTTTTGAGCAGCGTCATTAATCTATTCCTGTATGAAGCGAATGATTTGGTCAACGGTGAACTGAGGCTTTTCGAGGTGGGGCACGTGACCGCAGTCCGGCACCCAGACTAGCTCACTCTGCGGCAGCGTTTGCTCAAACTTCGTGGCGTCTTTGGTGCCTAGAATTCGATCTTGCTCACCCCAGAGGATTAGCGCTGGCGCTTGAATCTCTTTGATTTTTTGGCTGAGAAAGTTATAGCCGCCGCTTTTAGTAAAGCTAATCAGCGCTGTTTTCCACTGAGGGGCCTGCAGATGCAGCGCGGCGCAAAGTTCAGCATCGGGCGTCACCAGAGCGCGATCGCAATAGGCCTGCCGCGAAATCCGCCGCCGTACGCCAGGATTTCTCAAAAACGTCGTGGCCCAGCTGTCTAGCGGCGAGAACATGAATTTACCCACTGCCGGACCTGCCGCAAACCCAGCGCTATCGAGCAGTATCAGCCGCTCAACCGCATCCTGATAGGTGAGCACAAAGTCAATTGCCGCCGCCCCGCCCATCGACGCACCACCCAGCACCACCGGCTGACCAATCATCTGCTGCCAAAAGCTATAGAGATGCAGCTTAATCTCCCCCGGGCTGAAGGTGGTGTGCACCGTGCGATCGCTAAAGCCAAAGCCCAGCAAGTCGACTGCCCAGACCTGAAACTGCTCCGCCAGCAGCGGCACCAGCCGCCGAAACTCAAATAGCGAGCTGTCGAAGCCATGCAGCAGCAGCAGCGGTGTACCGGCTCCCTGACAGACATAGCTGGTGGGGATAGGCCGGTCTGTCAGCGGCGTTGAGATATCGGCGAACTGAATGGCTTCAGCTAGGGCAATGGAGGTGGGTTCAGTTAGATTTTGGACATCGGCAGGCAGCATGCTCAAGATACCTCACCAATTGCCTCTGCATTCGCCCTAAACTTCTCTTGCCAGGTAACGTAGAAGCTAGCAATCACGGCCATGCAGAGCCACCAGAGGGTGCTGACCTGCGGCCGGTACCAGACGGTGTCGACGATGCCATGAACCAGCGTACCGACCATGGCTGCGATCGCGCCAATCAGCCAGTAAGCCTGAGGGTTGAGGGTTGCGCGCAGGCGCTGCAGCTGTCTGTAGCCCTGATAGAAGGCAGTGGCAATCATCCATAGGAAACAGGTGAAGCCAATCGCGCCGGCTTCGACCAGAGTTTCCAGAAAAATGGAGTAGGCGCTGAGCGCGGTGTAGTTGGGTCGCTGGTAGAGCGGATAGATTAGGTTAAAGGCTTCGTTGCCAGGGCCAATGCCGATGACTGGGCGATCGCGAATCATGTCAGTCACGGCTTCCCAGACGTTGATGCGGAAGTTGTTGCTGCTGTCTGCTCGTCCGGCAAACATACTCATGACGCGCTCTTGCACCGGCGGCACAAAGAGCACGCTGAGGACAATGACAGCGGCGGAGCCACCCAGCAGCAGCGGCAGCGCCCAGCGTCGCCAAAAAGGCGGAAACAGCTCGCTCCACCAGTAGATCAGCAGCACCATCAGGGCGAAGCTGGCGGCCAAAAAGCCGAGCCAGCCGCCGCGACTTAGGGTCAAAATCAGGCAGGCAGTGTTGACCAGTAGCGCAACTACTGCGAGAACCTTGGGCAGCCAGCGCGGCCAAATAAAGATAGCCCCCGCGCTAAAGGTGACTGCCGGAATCAGGTAGGCTGCCAGCAGGTTGGGGTTGCCGAGATAGCTATAAACTCGCGTCGTTCCAGACAGGTTAGACTCGGGGTCAACCCAGGTAGCCAGGGCTTCTGCGCCAAAGAACCACTGCCGCAGTCCGTAGACTGACACAATCAGCGTCGTCAGCAGAAAGGCTGAGATCACGCCGGTACGCAGTCTCGGATGCCGCATGACGCGCGCCATCAGCAAAAACAGCAGAATATTCAGCGTTAGCTTGATTAGCCCTGAGACCGCAGCGGCCTTAACCGGTGATAGCGCTGTCGCCACCACCATCACGCCCCAGTAGAGCGCCACGCCAATATGAATCGGCGTTAGCCAGCCTTCTGCCGTGTCTGAAACGGTCAGCAGCAGCCAAAAGGCGGCGCAGATTAGCATCAGCACGCCAATTAGCGTGGTAGACACGTAGGGGGCCAGCATCAAAATCAGGGCGATAAAGATGGCCGCGATCGCATCGCCGTAGGGCAGCAGCCAGCTGCCCTGTCGCCAGCGCCGCAGCGGGGCTAGCAGACGATGCAGCAGGCTGGCTTCTCGCCACTGGTGCAGCGCAAAGCGGCTAAACGTAATCCGCTGAAGAACCGCGTGAATCATAGACAGCAGACAGCATTTGCAAAGAATAGCCCCATCATAATGCCAGCCGAGGGGTCCAAGCTGTCAATAGCGTTTGCCAGGCGCAATGACAGAACTGTCCTCTGGCTTATTCCCAGCTTAATTCAGACGTGACATACTAAGTCGTCGCGTTTGGACTAGGAGCGATGCCGCTCAATCGTCGTCGATTCATAGTTTTGGGGGGTCTGGCGCTGGGGGCCTGTTCGTCGGCTGCGGTGCCTCGTCGTCGGATAGCACAGGGGGGCGGGGCGATATGGAGGCGAGAGGATGAAAGGGTGAAAGGCGCGGAGACGTGGGGACGCGGGGACGCGGAGACGACAGAGCGGTTGGCCGGGCAGGAGATTGGGCCGGCTGGGCTCTATGCGCCGGTACGGGGCGACGTGCGGGCGGTGGTGATTAGCGATATGAATAGCCGCTACGGGGCGACTGACTATCGTGCCGAGGTGCTAACAGGTATTGAGCTGCTGCCGGGATGGCAGCCAGATTTGGTCATCTGTGCGGGCGATATGATTGCGGCGCAGAAGATTTCGCTCACCTCGGCAGAGGTGGCAGCAATGTGGGAGAGCTTTGATCGCCAGATTTTGACCCCGATTCGTGCGGCCAATCTGCCGTTTGCGCTGACGATTGGTAACCACGATGCCTCTAGCCTGAAGCGTCAGGGAGAATACGTCTTTGCGGTCGATCGGCAGGCGGCGACGCAGTATTGGCAGGCGCATCTGACTGCGCTGGCGCTGCCCTACGTAGAGGCGACCGGGTTTCCCTACTACTACAGCTTCAAGCAGAACGATATCTTTTACCTGATTTGGGATGCGTCTGCAGCCGATGTCCCGGCTGAGCAGCTAGCCTGGGCGGAGCGCAGCTTGAGCAGCCCCGAGGCGCAGTCGGCAAAGCTTAGAATCGCAATCGGTCATCTGCCTTTCTTTGCGATTTCTCAGGGCCGCGATCGCGCTGGAGAAATCTTGAACCATTCAGAGGCGCTGCGATCGCTGCTGGAAACCTATCGGGTTCATACCTACATCAGCGGCCATCACCACGCCTATTTCCCAGCCCATGCTGGTCAGCTACAGCTGCTGCACTGCGGCGCGCTGGGCAGCGGACCGCGTACTTGGCTAAACCGCGTTGATACGGCCATGCAAACGCTGACGGTGCTCGATATTTTCTTGGAAGATGCCTCGACGGTCTACACCACCTACAGCATGAATACGCTGCAGGTGGTGGACGCGCAGCAGCTGCCGCGTCAGATTGTCGGTCCGACTGGCCGCTTGCTGCGCCGTGATGTTGCCTCAGCCGATCTCAGCCAGGCCGAACGCAATCAGCAGTACGTACCCAGCGCTAACTAGCCGCAGCTGCTGACTCTGCAGCGCCTGTCCGCTAGTCTTCTGGCTCAGAAAACCCAGAGACTTCGGCAGCCTTGGTTTTTTCCTCATCCAGCTTAAACACCAGCACGCCCAGCGGCGGCAGCGTCAGATCAAGCGAATAGGGCCGACTGTGATAGGCCCATTCATCGGCCCATTTGCCGCCCAGATTGCCCATATTGCTGCCACCAAAGTCGCGCGCGTCGCTGTTGAACAGCTCTTTGTAATAGCCCTTCTCAGGCACGCCGACGCGATAGTGGCTGTGCGGCTGCGGCGTGAAGTTGCACACCGTCAAGACAAACTCAGCTTGGTCCTTATCCCAGCGGATAAACGACACAACGCTGTGACGATTGTCGCTGCAGTCAATCCATTCAAAGCCTTCCTGCGAGAAGTCTTGAGTAAACAGCGCCGGCTCACTGCGATAAAAGGCATTGAGCTTCTGCATGAACTGCTTTAGCTGCTTGTGTGAATCGTACTGCAGCAGGTGCCATTCCAAGTCACCCCAGACGTTCCATTCGCTCCACTGGCCGAACTCCATGCTCATGAACAGCGTCTTCTTGCCCGGATGCGTGAACATGTAGGTATACAGGCAGCGCAGATTAGCAAACTTTTGCCAGTCGTCACCTGGCATCTTGCCAATCATGTTGCTCTTGCCGTGCACTACCTCATCGTGCGACAGCGCCAGCATAAAGTTCTCGGTAAAGGCGTACCAAATGCTAAAAGTAACGTTGTTCTGATGAAACTGGCGGAACCAGGGATCCATCTGGAAATAGTCCAGCATGTCGTGCATCCAGCCCATGTTCCATTTTAGGTTGAAGCCGAGACCGCCCACATAGGTTGGCCAGGACACCATGGGCCAGGCAGTTGACTCTTCTGCGATCGATAGCGCCCCCGGGAAGTAGCTGAAGAGCACGTGGTTGGTTTGCCGTAAACAGTCGGCTGCCTCAATGTTTTCACGACCACCGTAGTCGTTGGCGACCCACTCGCCCGGCTCGCGGTTGTAGTCGAGGTAGAGCATTGAGGCCACTGCATCAACGCGAATGCCGTCGATATGGTACTTGTCGAACCAAAACAGGGCGTTGGCAACTAAGAAATTGCGGACTTCATTACGACCGTAGTTAAAGACGAGCGTACCCCATTCTTTATGCTCACCCTTGCGCGGGTCGGCGTGCTCGTACAGGTGCGTACCGTCGAAAAAGGCCAGCCCGTGGCCATCTTTGGGAAAATGGCCGGGCACCCAGTCCACAATCACGCCAATGCCGTTCTGATGGCACTGGTCAATGAAGTACATCAGGTCTTCGGGTGAGCCATAGCGCGAAGTTGCCGCATAGTAGCCGGTTACCTGATAGCCCCAGGAACCATCAAAGGGGTGCTCTGCAATTGGCAACAGCTCAATATGCGTAAAGCCCAGCTCCTTCACATAGGGAATCAGCTTACCAGCCAGCTCGCGATAGGTCAGAAACCGCGCGCCCGGTTTGAGATCAGCGACGGTGACAGGCGGCTCGGGCGTTCCATCGGCTCTGATGGCAGGCTCAGCAGACGCGCCATGCAGCCAGGAACCTAGATGGACTTCATAGACGGAGACCGGCTGCGTCATCGGGTCGCTGTGGCGGCGCTGCTCCATCCAATCGCTGTCTTGCCACTCATGGCTGTCTAGGTTGGTGACGATGGAGGCGGTTTTAGGTCTGACCTCTTGCTGAAAGCCATAAGGATCGGACTTTTCGTAAATGTGGCCTGCTTGGTTCTTAATTTCGTACTTGTAGCTGGTACCGCTGCTGAGCTCAGGAATAAACAGCTCCCAAATGCCGCCACCGCCGATGCGCATCTGATGCTTGCGGCCATCCCACTGATTAAAGTCACCAATGACTGAGACGTTGCGAGCGTTGGGCGCCCAAACGGCAAAGTAGACGCCCGCCACGCCGTCAATGACTGTGGGATGAGCCCCTAGCTTTTCATAAATCCGGTGGTGGTTGCCCTCTGCAAACAGATGAACATCGTAGTCGGTCAGCTTTCGCGATCTAAACGCGTAAGGATCGTAGATTACATACTCACGCTCGCCTTCCCTATAGCGAATCTGGTAGTTGATCAGCTCGTCAACGTCCTCAACGACGCATTCAAAAAAGTTGGGATGGTGACCGCTGGCCATTTCAAACTCTTGACGAGCTTCTGGCAAGATCACCCAGGCGACTTCAGCGGTTGGGATAAATGCGCGAACGACCCAGGCTGCTTTGCCATCGTCTAGCTGAATGCGATGAGGACCCAGTATCTCAAAAGGATCTTGATGCTGATTCCAAACAATCCGCTCAATCTGATCAGGGGCAATTGTCAATGCCATAAAAATTTAAACCCTATACCCAAATGTCAACGTCAGCTTTTAATACGGTACTTTCCGTAACCTGAATTAAATTAACTAATTTTAATAAATAGTGTTGCTACATAGAAGACACCGTGTTACTGCTGGCTGCTTTGAAACGAGTTTGAAGCAAAGCAGCTAATGCCTGACGTTCTTGCGTATTGTCCAGCCTGAGCGGCAATTCGACCTCTGCCCTAGGGGAGGATTGGCAGCACCGGTCGAATAGCTCGACGCAGCTGCAGCAGCAAAATGAGCGAGCGAATATCAGAGTGAATCAGCAGCGGCGTATTGGGGGGCGCCTGCAGCTGGGCCTGAAGTTCGGCATAGGCTTCGGGGCTAAGTGGACTGCCATCCAGCGGGGAGCGTGCTTCAAAAATGATTTCGGTCCGTAAAATTTCTTCTGGAATTTCGTCAGCTAGGGGAGGCTGAATGTCTGCACGAGCAGGGGCTAGCTGGGCGAAGCTGCTGGCTAATAAAGTTCCCAATAGTAGCCTGACAGCGAGCGTACATCGAACTTGCATATAAGGAACTGACACTGAACTGACGCAAGGGTTGAGAGTTGGCGTTTTTGGCATTTAGGCGCTTTTGGCACTCAACCGATGCCAGCTGCGCCATCAAAAAGCGATTCAACCAAATTCTTATCTTTAATAGATTAAACCACCTCATGCGGCTCTCGCTGGTTTGGCTAATGCCTGACAGCTCAAAGACTGTCCTATAGATGCCCAGGTGAAAGCTGTCAGATGCACTAGATTAGAGGGGATGACCGTAATTAAGCTAAGGCAGCTTTGCAATTTTGATTGCGCAGTTTGAATTGCAAGATTAACAGGCAGTCCGACAGCACTACTTCGCTGCCTCAGGTCAAATATCTTGGGTCAAAGTGACTGGGGCAAAGCTAACCTGCGGCTAAAGATATAGGAAATTGTAATGATTCAAAAAAATCTTCGGATCTCTCGTACTCAACGCCGAGGGCTGTCTGCGCTTTTGCTGGGCGTGGCCGGCGCCTTTGGTATAGCAGCTCCGATGCAGGCGCAAAGTCTGATAGAAGAGCAGGGGGCGCTGGCACCCATGCGCGATGAATATGCCTTTGAAGGCGAAGCTGGTCAGGCGGTTACCATTCAGCTGAGCAGCGCAGAGTTTGACACGGTGCTGTACTTAGTCGGGCCTGACGGCACAGAGCTGGAGATGAACGATGACTACGGTGGAACGCTGAATTCTACCATTGTGACAACGCTGCCAGCTGCTGGCGAATACAAGGCAGTGGCTAGCTCCTTTTCAGGTCAAGGCGGCAGCTACGATATTTTAGTGCGGCCAGCCAGCGAGTACGAGCTGGTCTACGATCGCGCGGTAGAGCTGATGACTTCAGAAGAGTTTGGAGAAGCCATCGAAGCTTACACGGCTGCGATCGCGCTTGATCCTTCTCTGCCGGATGCCTATCTGGGGCGAGCAGATGCCTACTGGGGCCAGGTGTATTTGACTGAAGGCGAAAATTTTAAAGGGCCAGAAAGCCTAACGCCAGAAGCGCGCGAAGCTATTCTAGCTGACTACGATCAAGCCGCCGATCTCTTTGCCAGTCAGGGCGAAGCCGAATTCGCAGCCTCCATCCGAGAGCAGGCGCAAATTCTTAGAACTGGCGAAGCGCCTGAGACAGATGAACCGGCAGTCGAAGAAGACATGCTGCCAGAGTCATCGCCAGAATCACAGCCAGACTCATAGCCCTGGATCTATAAGCAAGGTTTATCAAAATTTATTGAACTCTTCACAGTCATGCCAAACTTGTCCGGATGCTACTCAAAAAGGACCGGATAAGTGAGTGAGTAGATGAACCTTGACATATCCCTCTCGCTGTACGCTGGGGGATTTTTTTTGCCCGTTTTTACCCGTTTGACAAAAATAGCGACAGCAATAGCGATAGAACCTAGGGCAGCGCCGGATCGAGCGCAACAACGGTATTTTCAGCAACGACGTAGGCGGCAGTGCCCCGACTGAGCGGCACCTCGTAGCCGCCGGTAAATTCGCCAAAGGCTGGTAAGGTCAGCTGCTTTTGCTGACTGTCCAAATAAAAGCAGGGCAGCCGCAGACTGTCTAGCCGCGACTTGAGCCGCACAACTGGATGCGTATGACCGCAGATATTCAGGCAAAAGCTAGCGTCAGCTGGCTGGGCCGTCTCAGGTTCGTGGCTGAGCCGCAGCGACCCGAGCCGCAGCGCCTCTGTCTGACAGGTCATGGGAAGCTGGCACAGCGCCTGCGTCAGCGGCCGATCGTGATTGCCGACAATTAGGGTGGTCTGAGCTGCGATCGCAGCCAAAAAATCGGCCCAAGCTTGCAGAACCTCTGCTGTCAGCGCCTGAGGGGCATGAAACAAGTCACCCAAAATCAGCAGCTGCTGTGGCCGTACCTGCTGGCACAGCGCCAATAGCCGGTTTAGCGTAGTTTGGTTGACCTGGCTCGCGATGGGAACACCAAACGCTTGAAAAGTCTCTGCCTTGCCGAGGTGCACATCGGCTACCAGCAGACAGCCCAAATCTGGTATGTAAATCGCTTTATCCGGCAGCAGGTGAAGGGTCTGTGTCCCAACCTGAAGAATATGAATCATAGACTGCTAACAATCGCAGATGAGATTTCGAGGCGAACGCCTGTATTAGGGCAGATTGTACCAAAGTAAGCGGCTAGCGATTCATCAGCTGCTGCTTCAGTCGCTCAATTCGGTTTAGCAGGCTTTCATTCGAGAGGCGAGCGCTTAGCCGCTCTACTAGCAGCGGAAACGCGAGCGGCGACGGCCGCTTGGTCGTCTGCCATCGCAGCGAGAGCTGACGCAGGCGCGCTAGGGTTTGCTGCAGCCGATGCGACTCAAGCTGTCGGTCAATCACTTCGCGCTCAGCCTGCTTCAGCAGCAGATTCTCTGGTTCATATTTTGAGAACACCTCGTAAATTAGCCCGGCGCTAATCTGCAGCTGACTCGCCGTCTTGCGCGAGCTAGGATAGCCCTTAAACACGAGCCCAGCCACCTGGACAATGCCGCGAAATCGCCGCTGGACGAGTTCGGCAATATTCAGGCTGGCTTTGATATCGGCTGCCAGCGTCTGAGTGGAGAAAAACTCGTCTGAAAAGAGCGTTTGAAACGGGTAACCCTTAGGCGCTAGCAGCTCAAAGCCATAGTCATTGACTGACACGGTAAAGGTAGCTGCCTGCTGCTGCGAAAAGCGATAGGCCCAGAGAAACCCTAGCCCTTCGTGCACAAATTTGCCTTCAAACGGAAACACATAGAGATGCTGCCCTTCGCGGCTTTTCCAGGTTTCAATCAGCAGCTCATCGGCGGTTGGCAGGTGCGAAATCCGATCTTGAGCAGCCAAAATTGGCATAATACAGGCCACCTCTTCGCTGATGCCGCCGCTGTCTTTCACCTGATTTAGCTCTGCTCGCAGCTGCTGGCTCAGACAGGCGGAGATTGCCAAGCTGCCGCCCACCCAAACCGGCACTACCGTCGATTTCTTAGCGGTCGCTTTGACATAGAGCACCATATCCTTCATTTGGAAGACTTCTAGCTGACGGCCGGCAAAGAAGAACACATCGCCCGGCTTCAGCCGCGAGACAAAGCTTTCATCTACGGTGCCAATCCGCTTGCGCGTGGTAAACACGATGCGAATCTGCTGGTTGCCGGTGATGGTGCCAATGCTCATGCGGTGCATGCGGGCAATCTGAGCGGTGGAAATTTTGTAGCGATCGCCCGCCTTCACAATTTTGTGATAGCGCGAGTAGGCAGTCAGACACTGTCCGCCAGTTTCTAAAAAGGCCAGCAGCCAGGCAAAATCATCGTCGCTCAGCGTGGCATAGGCGATCGTTTGGCGAATCGTCGCCAGCGTTTCTGCTGGGACAAAGCCGTCGCCGCAGGCCAGCGTCACTAAATGCTGTAGCAGCACGTCGTAGGCCAGCGTCAAAGGCGATCGCGACTCGATGGCGCCCGCTGCCAGCCCGCGTCGAAAGGCAGCAATCTCCAGCAGTTCTAGCGCATTCGTGGGTAGAAAAAACACTTCGGACGTGCCTTCTGGCACATGTGCCGAGCGGCCCGCCCGCTGCAGCAGCCGCGCCAGGTTCTTAGCGCTGCCAATTTGCACGACGCGCTCGACCGGCTGAAAGTCAACGCCGAGATCCAGCGAGGAGGTGCACACGACCCACTTGATCGCGCCCGACTTCAGCCCGGCCTCAATCGCCTGCCGTTCACCAAAGTCAATCGAACCGTGGTGCAGCGCTAGCTTTTCGGCCTGCTCGTCGATCGCAAACGCAAGCGCCTGGTACCAGCGTTCGGCCTGCGATCGCGTATTGGTAAAAATCAGGGTCGATTTTTCAATGTCTAGCGCCGCCACCAGATCCTCAAACATGCGCAGTCCTAAATGCCCAGCCCAGGGAAAGCTATCGACCGACTCGGGCAAAATGCTTTTGATGACGGTCTCGCGCTGCAGGTTGGACTGAATAATGACTGGCTCAGCCCCTAGGCCAACTGCCGTCTGCGCGGCTTCGCCCAGGTTGCCGAGCGTGGCTGAAACCGCCCAGGTCTTGAGCTGCGGCTGCAGCTGTCGCAGCTGCGACAGGCAGAGCTCGGTCTGGGTGCCGCGCTTGGTGCTTATGAGCTCGTGCCACTCGTCTAAAATCACCGCCTGCAGCGCCCCAAACCGCTTAGCCGAATCTACATAGGAGAGCAGCACCGACAGCGACTCCGGCGTGGTAATCAAAATATCGGGCATAGATTTTATCTGCCGCGTCTTTTGCGACGATTTGGTATCGCCGGTGCGCGACTCGACCCGCAGCTGCCAGCTCATCTCCTCTATTGGCCGCTGAATAGACGCTTCGATATCGCGTGAGAGCGCCCGCAGCGGCGTCACGTAGAGCAGCTTGAGTCCCTTCTGCACAGGCCCTGCTAACATCTGCGCAATCGGACCCATCACCGAGGCATAGGTCTTACCCGAGCCGGTCGGCACCTGAA
>JAAHIA010000094.1 GCA_010671975.1 Leptolyngbya sp. SIO4C1
ACCAAATCTCGCCTTCCCGAACCAATCGCCCGGCGCTGGCCAAAAAAGGATCGCGCTCGCGCGCTAGCTGCACTAGGTGCGATCGCAGGTTGTATTGAAGCTGTTTGCGCCTATCTCTGAACATGGCCGCTCTGTAGCTGGTTTGGCAACTCTCCCAGTTTTCTCGGAGGTCTCCCATTTAAAGGATGCCTAATCATGAGGCGGTGACACTGATCCCCAAGTTTCTGATGAGCTTGTATACTTGTAAAACTTGATACGCAGCCTACCAGTAACGATTAAATCCCATCAGCATCTCATGAAGTTGTGACACAGTCTGTTGTTTAACTGATAGCAACATGGAGTTTTTGGCCACGCTTGGGGCTATTTCTTTACTAGGACGCTCGTCTGCATCTCCCTTTTTTATGTTTGATATTCCTGAATCTAGCGTTTTGCTACCCGCCACGCTGCCAGTCAGCGATGAAATGCCGCCGGTCACGCAGCCGTTTTTCCCCTTTGCGCCGCTGCTGTCTACCGCTACCGCTCACAGCCGCTACTGGTCGAGCGCTAGCCTGCTGATTGATTCTGTGCCCCTAGAGCAGCTCGCCTTTTTGAAGCCGCCGCAGCCGCTAGCGGCTGACCCGCTTGAGTCGCCGGCTGAGCCAGTTCAATCCTTTGCCCCTCTGAGCCTAGTCGATACGCTACGCCCGCTAGGCGAATTTTTGCAGGCGCGATCGTACGAGCTGCCCGAGGTGGCGCAATCCGAGCCAGCTGCGGCTGAGTCAGCAATCTGGCCGCTAGCAGGCTGGGCGATGGCGACCAGCCTACAGGTCACTCCTTCCTATGTTGAGCTCGACGACCCGACCCTATCGAGCTCGCTGCTGGCCCGCTGCACCGATCTGGCTGACGCCAGCCTTGAGCCGGTCCGCGATCCGGACTCGTTTCCGCGCTTTCGCATCTGGCTAAAGCAGCAGGCACTTGGGGACGTGAGCGATCGCGCTGAAGCCGAGGCGATTGTCAGCCGCCTACAGCAAAGCCTAGGGCAGACCACGCTCGATCCTGGGCGAATTCATCCCGATTTGACCTCGGCGACCCCAACCGTCAGACTGGGTGACGAAACGCTGCTAACGGTTTCGCCAGCGCTGTCAGCTGCCTTTGGCCATGCGCCCGAGCGGGTCGCCCTAGCCTGGGCCAACAACCTGCGCCAGGCGTTAGGCGCTAAGCCGCTGGGGGCTGGCGAGGTGCAGATGCTGCTGCAGGGCTTCGAAAAATCGGGCGAGCAGCTGCAGGGCACTGCCTCCTGGTACGGGCCATACTTTCACGGCCGGCTAACCGCTACCGGCGAAACGTTCGATCAAAATGAGCTGACGGTTGCTCATAAGACGCTGCCGTTCGATACGCTGCTTAAGGTGCGCAATCTGCACAACGATCGCACGGTGATCGTGCGCGTCAACGATCGAGGGCCTTACATCGGTAAGCGATCGCTCGATCTCTCTAAAGCTGCAGCGCAGTGCTTAGGCAGTGAAAAGGCCGGCGTTGTGCCCTATGAGGCCCATATTTTAGAAGCGCCTGAGCCAGAAGGCGCACTCGCCTTTGCGGTACGCTCTAAAGGGTAAAGTCTTCAGCGCTCAGGACGAGCGTTCAATACGTTAGTGGCTACGGTTCGCTTAGAGCACATCACTCAGTACGCCGATCGCTGGCAGGCTGGCAAAGCTCCGTCTGAGGCGGTGCCCATCGTACAGGACATTTCGTTTACCGTACCAGACGGTGAGTTCTGGGTCCTGGTAGGGCCATCTGGCTGCGGTAAGTCAACGCTGCTGCGAACGATTGCTGGGCTGATGCCCATCTCTCAGGGCCAGCTCTACATCGGTGAGCGGCTGGTCAATCAGGTGCCGGCGCGGCAGCGAGACGTGGCGATGGTGTTTCAGAACTATGCGCTCTATCCGCATATGAGCGTGGCTGAAAATTTGGGCTTTGGGCTCAAAATGCGGCAGGTACCCGCTGCTGAGAGGCAGCCTCAGGTAGCCGCGATCGCGCAGGCCTTAGGGCTGGAGCATCTGATGGCGCGCAAGCCTAGTCAGCTCTCTGGCGGGCAGCAGCAGCGAGTGGCCCTAGGGCGAGCGCTGGCCCGTCAGCCGCAGGCGTTTTTGCTTGATGAGCCGCTTTCCAACCTCGATGCGCAGCTGCGTGACGAGACCCGCACTGAGCTGAAGCAGCTGCATCAGCAGTTTGGCATCACCACGCTCTATGTCACCCACGATCAGGTAGAAGCAATGACGCTAGCCGATCAGATTGTGGTTCTCGACGCCGGGCAAATCCAGCAGATTGGCGCACCGCAGGCCGTCTACGCTAAACCAGCTAACCGAATGGTGGCAGCATTTTTAGGCAACCCGCCGATGAATTTACTGTCGGCTGTGTTTGATGGTGACGCCTTCCAGCTGGGGACGCAATCTCTAGCCTGTCTGCCAGAGCAGCGCTCGGAGCTAGCAGCTGGACAGCCGGTTTGGCTGGGCATTCGCCCGGAGCAAGTGTCTATTGCCCAAGCCCCTAAGCCGTCTGAGGTGCTGCCTAGCTCGCCGTCAGCCAGGCTTAGCGCTCAAGTCGGCACGATAGAGCCGCTGGGTCGAGAAACTCTGGTTAAAGTCAAAGTCTCAGGGCTGTCTGACTGGATTAACTTAATTGTGCTACCGGCTCAAACCCCTTGCCCGGACGAGGCGCTGACCCTGCTGTTTCCTCTCAGCGATCTCTTCATCTTTGATGCGGAAACAGGACAGCGCTGCTTTTCGCCTACCAGGTCGGATCGACATACAAGTTGACCGTCATCTTGGCCTGATTGCCCGGCACCGCACTGATGCAGGCGCAGATTGGCTCGGCTTCTCCATCCACCTCGACCTCGCAGGCGTGACAGGAGCCCATCAGGCAGCCGGTCGGAATTGTCACACCGGCCCGTTCAGCTACCTGCAGCAAGGGCTCACCGGGCTCGGCGCTGATGGTTACGTCATCTGGCAAGAAATGAACCGCTATCTTCATAAGCTCTTTATGTAAACAGGCTTTTAATTTAAAAAAGCCGGGTTTTGCAGGGAAAGCGAAACTCTGTCCTGACTTAGCTGCTGACGGACTGAAAGGACGTTACAGAAATCATCCCTAATCTACTTGCGCGCGGTGAACAAGCGTCTTTAGGCAGATTGTTGCTCTGAGCTTAGCAATGATTTTGCCATATGGGGAACGCTTGATTTTGCCAGCGGCAAGACGCAACCGAGGTCCATATGCACAGTCAAGTACTGCGAAAAACGCTGTTAGGGGCAATGACGCTAGCCGCCGCTTCCTCCGTTTTAGGTCCTGAAACGGCTCAAGCCAGCGATGAAGCCATTGAGCCACCGAGCTCACCGCAGCCTGCTGCTGATAAAGCTGCTCTCAAGGCAGTGCCGCCAGCGCCTACGGGTAAAGTGATGCCAGAGACTGCGCCTCGACCTGCGTTTGCGCCTGCTGCCTCTAGCTCAGCAGCTCAACCAGCCCGGCCCTCCCTGACGCATCTGCAGAATACTCGTCTGCGGAATAGGCCTACCCCCAGTTTAGAACAGCTCTTAGCGCCGCTGCCAGCCCGTTCAGTGCCGGCGCGGCCAGCCGAGGTCAAAGCTGCCCCGGTGCCAGATAGTCCGTCAGCTCAGGCGGCCGATGCCGCGCCATCCCGTCAGCCAGCTGCCGAGCCACCGGTCGACCGGCCAGCTTTCAATCAACTGCCCAGCAGCGAGCTGCGGACTACACCGAATCTGGCCGCTGAGCAGCCGGTGCGCCGGCGTCCCGTTATCACGAACGATCTAGAGCAGACAGTTAGCCCTGCCGAGCCTATCGCTGCGATCGCGCCCAGCGCTTCAGCCGCTGAAGCCGATCAGTATCAGATCCAACCGGGCGATACGCTGCAGAAAATTTCTCGGTCTCTTGGCGTACCGCTAGCCGATCTGGTCGAAGCCAATCAGCTGGACGATCCCAACGTGATCTTGGCCGGTGCTGACCTGCTAATTCCAGCCATCAGTGCGGCCAGCGCTACTGAGCCCGCTGCTGAACTGACTGCAGATTTGCCAGAACCGGCGGTAGCGATCGCTGCCGATCGGCTTAGTCGCCTGCAGGCAACTGCCAGTCGCCCGGTTGAGTCGGTCACGCTGCTCAGCCGCCTGCGCGGGGAAACTCCTAGCGCGAGCGAGGCTGCCGAGCCAAGCGCTGCAGAAACTGCGTCAGGGCCAATAGCCGTATCCCCGACTGCACCAGCCGATACGCTGTCTGCCACAGCCGATGAACGCGGCTCTGCCGATGATGTCTATCTCGCGAATTTGCTAGAAGATGTTGCCGCTGCCGAAGCCGCTAGCCCGGCCTCTGCGCCCTCTATTGCCCGAGTAGAGCCAGTAGAAACTGCGCGTCCGGCCGCCACTATACTAGCGGCAGCGCCTTTAGACAATGCTGACTGGGTGCAGCGTCAGCGGCCCACGGTTGGCGATACGGTTGAGCCCGAAACGCCGCTGCTGCCGAGTGCTTCGGAATATTTGCCGCAGCCCTCAGACGAATTTGACGGCTACGTTTGGCCGACGCGAGGCACCTTGACCTCCGGCTATGGCTGGCGCTGGGGCCGCATGCATCGCGGCGTTGATATTGCTGCCCCAGTCGGAACGCCAGTAATGGCGGCCGCCCCAGGCGTGGTTGAATACGCCCAGTGGAACAGCGGCGGCTACGGTAACCTCGTGGATATTCGCCATTCTGACGGCAGCCTAACTCGCTACGCCCACAACGATCGACTGATTGTGCGGGCCGGACAGCGGGTGAGACAGGGGCAGCTAATTGCTGAAATGGGCAGCACCGGCTACAGCACCGGGCCTCACCTGCATTTTGAAATTCATCAGCCGCGCGGCGGCACAACCAACCCAATGGCGCTGCTCCCCGAGCGCCTTTAAAGATTGGCTACTGGGCCTGCCCCTGCTTGAGCATTTCAACCAGCGTGTGGTGGGCATCTTTGGCATCCTGCAGCGGATGGTCAAAAGCCACCCGCACCGGCACCGTTTGGCCATCGACCTGAGCGCGGAGATCCATGCCATTAGCATCGATGGCCTGCAGGGTGGCTGCTGTTGCCGTCTCTGAACCGCCATATACTTTGGCATACATGAGGACAGCTTCAGCATGGTCTTCATTCATGTGCTTGCAGATGCGATCGCTCACCTGAGGTGTGATTGGTTCTGACATAAAAATCCCTTAAACTACTATTTCAAAACAATATTTCAAGACAATATTTCAAGGCAATGGCGCAAGGCGTGAAAAGCCACGGGGCACCCACTGTTTTTGATGATACCGTCACTTCCTATCGAACATCCTTGGCCTACCGGACATCTCTTTCAAAGTCCGGGCGCACATCTTACGTATCGTGTGATTGGACCCTGCTGTCGGCTGTTTGATCGAGAACAGCTGCCCTGGCCCTGCTGCCGCCTTCAGTGGCGCGGCAAAGAACCTAGCTGGCGACGCATTGGCCGCCGGCTAACGCCCGATCTGGCTACCCGTCAGCATCCATCCTATTGCGTAGAAATTGTGGGTCAGGGCTATCGCTGCGAGCCGCTGACAATTACGCTATACACAGTGAAGCTGTCGCCCGCGCTGCGAGACTGGTGGCATACCAAACGGCTGAAGCCGACCCTGGTAGCTGAGCCAGCGGCGGCTGACCGAGCAGCCACAATCCTGCCGCTGGCGGCTGTTGACTATTCCTGAAGTTCTGGAACGCCCACTTCACAAACGTATCGGCGATATTCTACGCCTGACCACCAAACGGCACCGCACAGGTTCGCCCCAGCAAAGTCAACATCGCGCAAAATAGTTGCCTCAAAGCTGGCATCTTGCAGGACAGCCCCGATGAATAGCGTGCGGTCGATGTAGGCTTCAATCATTTCTGCACCGGTCAGAGTCGCGCCAGAAAAGTCGGTGTAGTTGAGCAGCGCCCGGTAGAGATCGACTTCCGTTAGATTAGCGTCTTGAAAGCTGGCATTCGCGAGGTTAGTAAACGCCAAGTTAGCGCCTTCTAAGTTGGCTCGGTCGAGCCGGGCATAGTAGAGGTTGGCCCCTTCTAAATTAGCGTTTGTCAAATCAGCGTCGGATAGGTCAAGCCGTCGCAGATCGGCATCAACCAGATCGCAGTTCGCACACTCATTGGTTTCGATCAGCTGCTGTAAATCGGCCGGATCGGCTGCCTGTGCATGGATTGCCAGCCCCAGCCAGACCAGTACAGCTGTGCCAACTGGCAAAGCGACCTTGGGCTGCCCACATCTCATTAATCCAAACGCTATTCCTTGAAACATGGACATTTGCTCCATCACGATGGGAAAAATTACTCCTATGTTGTCAAACTTTGGCCAGGTGCGGCAAGTTCCGTAGGTCAAAGCGATCTATTGGCTTTATAGAAGCTTCTGCATGACTAATTTTTCTTAACGGTAATGGCGACTAACGTCGCAAAAATTCACGGTTAGTGGAAATGAGCGTAGGGCTGCGAAATGTGCCCCTAGCCAGCTGTTGACCAATCTAGGGATTCCTCTGCAGCTGTTAGTATGAGGTGTCAAACTAGCTGCTGCAGCGGTCTTTGACCTAATTAGGGGCATCTTACCGAACGCTGCCCTGATGATTGAAACAAAAAAGGGAAGATAACTCAAAATGAAAGGATTTCGCTCAAAAGTAGCGGTGTTAGCGGCCGCAGCCCTGACGATGACCGGTGGGTTGACAGCCTTAGCGCAAGCGACCCCACCTGCTAATCGGTCTTCTTCGCCAATGCTTCTGGCTCAAGGAGCCACCTTTGGCCTCGAAGAAACTGACCAAGATCCCTTCGTCCTCATCGCTCAGCCAACCAGTCGGCTCGGCGGCGTTCAGCGATATGGCTTGATGATTCTTGAGCAGAAGCAGCCAGAGCCGCTGTGCTGGAGTGAGTCAGGGTCAAATCCAACTCAGATCGAGCCGCTGCTGCTCAATTTTGACTTCTCAGGGATCTGCGGCAAGGCTACCGACACAAACGGCTATCTGATTCGCGTCAATGGTGAGGACGTGAGATACGATCCGGTGCTCGAAGAAGAAAACGGTCGGCTGGTGCTCTACGGCAATCCTCGCCGCTCGCTCAGCGGTCAGGTGCCCGGTCCGCGCATTGTGATTGGTCAAACGGATGGCATTGCGCCGAATGGCTTTACTAAGATTTTTCTTAACCCGAGCTGGCGTCTAGCTAGGCAGACTTTCAACGATCGACCCACCGGGCGTACCTACGTTGCCAGCGATTTGACGTTAGCTCAGCTGGCAGTGGATGGAGAGATCCCAACGCCACGGCCAACGCCGACGCCGACGCCAACGCCGATGCCGACGATTACCTTTAGCGACACTCGTGGAGATATCTATGCTCAGCAAATTGAGCAGGCCGTACAGATCGGTTTTATTGCTGGCTTCCAGGATGGCACGTTTCGACCGCGCACGCCGCTGACCCGCGAGCAGCTGGTCTCGATGGTGATTGAGGCGCTAGACAGCGATGAGAATATTTCAGTTGCGCTGCCCAACCAGGTGACGAATGCGCCCTTCCGCGATGTGCCCCGCGATCGCTGGAGTGCAGCTAAAATTGCCTTCGCTAGCCAAAACGATATTGTCGCTGGCTATCAGGATGGCGCTTTCCGACCCACGCAGACCGTCACCCGAGCTGAGATGATGGCCGTTTTGCGCCGAGCCGCTCAGTATCGTCGGCGGGTGCAGGGGCAATCGGTCGATCTACCCGCTACGCAGTCGCTGTTTAACTTTAGCGATATTGGCGGGCACTGGGCCGCGCCGGTGATTCAGCGGATGTCGGTATACTGCGGCATTGCCACGCCGGTGAATGAGTCAGGCACTGCC
The DNA here is from genome assembly GCA_010671975.1 of Leptolyngbya sp. SIO4C1. GTDB lineage: Bacteria > Cyanobacteriota > Cyanobacteriia > Phormidesmidales > Phormidesmidaceae > SIO4C1. The sequence goes on from JAAHIA010000094.1 coordinate 7,864, forward strand.
TTTATGCCCAATGAGCCGGCATTGAGGAACTACGCAGCAACGGCCGTGGTGCGGCTAGTAGACTGCAGCACGCCGTAGGGAAAGGGGATAAGGGGAAGGGGACGAGGTTATCTTCTCATCTCCCCCATCCTCCCAACCTTCCTCATCCCCTCACCCCCCGCATTAGCCCAAAGCGAATCAGACCGCGCCGATAGCCGGAAGACATCAGCCCCAGTGAGAGGGCGCCCTGAATTGTAGAGCGCCCTGCTCCGAGCAGCTTGACCAGGACGCTGGGATCCAAGGCTGAGCGAATCACTTCGTCCCAAAAGGGCGCAACTGCGGTTGACCAGTCGGCAGTTTGGATTTGCTCAAAGCCGACTTCGGCTGCGATCGCCCGATAGTCTGGCAGCGATATCACGTGAGGCAAGCAGTAGACCTGATAGATCGCCTCTAGATGACGCTGCTCACTCGCCGTGAGCGGGCCGGCCAGCGAGTCAGTTGGCCGGTGGCACCAGGTCGCCATGAGGAAAGTGCTGCCGGGCTGTAGCTGCCGGTAGCATTCTCGTAAGAACTGCCGCTTATCAGGCATGTGCTCGCCGCTTTCAAGCGACCAGACTAGATCGAAAGTGCCGTCGGCAAAGGGGCTGTCTAAAGCGTTGGCCACTTTGAACTTAGCTGGAATACTGGCCGCTTGCGATCGCTCAGCCGCCCGCTGTGCCTGCACTGGGCTCAGCGTAATGCCAACGGCTTCAGCCTGAAACCGTTTGGCTAAATAAAGCGTGCTGCCGCCAATGCCGCAGCCCGCATCGAGAATTTGGCTAGCCGTCTCTACCTTACCCCAGCGCAGCAGCTCATCCATCAGATCAATCTGCGCCTGGTAGCGGTCTTTACGCAGCCTACCAGTAGGACCGTAATAGCCGTGGTGCATATGCTCGCCCCAGACCTCCTCCCACAGCCGGGAGGAGCCATCGTAAAACTGGCCAATCCGCCGATAGAGGTCTTGCGTCATAGCGGACGGCCTAGTGATAGGTTTGCGTTAGAAATCTTCATCGAATCCCGCGAAAGTGAGACACTGAACAGGAGCTATTCTAAACGCCTTTCTCCATGACCGTTTCTAGAACCGTCTGCATTGGCTTTTTGACTGTGATTGCAGTAGGCACGCTGCTATTGCTGCTGCCGGTGGCAACTGCCTCTGGTGAGTGGAACCACCCGGTGGTGGCTCTGTTTACAGCAACTTCGGCCGTCTGTGTAACGGGGCTAATTGTGGTCGATACCGGCAGCTACTTCTCGCCGCTGGGCCAGGGCATCATTCTGCTGCTGATTCAGCTGGGCGGGCTGGGCTATATGACGGCGACCACCTTTTTGCTGCTGCTGCTGGGACGACGGCTCGGCCTCAAAGATCGGCTGGCTATTCAGCAGTCTTTGGATACTTCTGAGCTATCGGGCATTCGCGGTTTGGTGATCTCGATTATTTCGATGACGCTAATCTTTGAACTCTCAGGCGCTTTCTTACTGATGCCGACACTGTCTGAGGACTACGGTGCCGGCTACGGGCTTTGGCTCGCTGTTTTCCATAGCATCAGTGCTTTTAACAACGCTGGCTTCAGCCTCTTTTCAGACAGCCTGATGCAGTACGGCAGCTCGCTCTGGGTGAGTTTGGTAGTTGCCTGCCTGGTCGTGATTGGCGGCATTGGCTATCAGGTGATTATGGAGCTGTTTATTTGGATTCGCAATCGCATTCGCGGCCGGCTGGAGCGACGGGTGTTTTCGCTGCATTTCAAGGTAGTGACGAGCACCTCGCTGCTGCTGCTGATTCTAGGCACCGTTGCTATCTTTCTGACTGAGTTCAACAACCTGGCTACGCTGCGGGGCTATTCTCTGCAAATCAAGCTGCTAATGGCCGGATTTCAGTCTGTCATTGCCCGAACGGCTGGATTCAACTCGGTTGACATCGGTGCAATGGAAAAAAGTACGCTGTTCATTGTCATTGCCCTGATGTTTATTGGCGCTAGCCCTGGCAGCACCGGCGGCGGTATTAAAACGACAACCATTAGAATCTTGGTGAACTGTACCCGCACCGTGCTGCAGGGCAAAGACGAAGTGCTGTGCTATCAGCGGCAGATTCCAGACTCGCGTATTTTGAAGGCTGTGGGCGTAGTTGTGGCATCGGGATTGACCGTTGTCACAGTCACTATTTTGCTCTCGATTAGCGACCCGGGGATTGAATTTATTGATCTGCTGTTTGAGGCGGTCTCTGCCTTTGCAACGGTTGGGCTTTCTACCGGCATTACCGCCAATCTATCTATGCTGGGGCAGATGGTGCTGATTTTGACCATGTTTACCGGGCGCGTGGGTATCTTGCTGCTGATGGCGGCGCTGCTAGGCGATCCGAGTCCGAGCGTAATTCACTATCCCGAAGAAGACTTGCTAGTGGGGTAGCGCTTCGGCCAGCATTAGCCAGCGCTATCAGAAGATCGAATAGGCAAAAGTCAGAAAAAAGGGCATCCGCAATGGATGCCCTTCGCTACAGAGTTTTAAAGCTACGTTTTTAAGCCAGTGGAGCCTATTCAGCCGTTACCAGCTCGGTGCTGCCGCGACGGCGACCGCGCGTCAGGCTGTTAAAGAGCATCTGTCCAATCGCCTTGACCAGGTTGCCTTCTAACTCTTGGAACATTTCCATGTTGATGCCAAAAGCATCGTTGGCTTCTTCGACTATGCGGTCAGCCATAGCCTCGTCTACCGGAGCGGCATCGAGCGAACTGCGATACCTGTCCTTGAACGCTTTTTCATCGGGAATGGTCGGAAACTCGTAAAAAGCTGCGCCATCGCTGCCAGAGAGATTCATGGCGCGCTGTGCAATGTTTTTAAGGATCTGACCACCAGAGAGGTCGCCTAGGTAGCGCGTGTAGGAATGCCCAACCAGCAGCTCAGGGGCAGTGTCAGAAATTTCGCGAATGCGATCAACGTATTTTTGGCCCGCTTTGGTGATTGAAATTTGCGATCGCCAGTTGGGACCGTAGTAGTAGGCCAGATCTTCTTCTAGCGTCTCTTTACGATGCAGCTCTGGAAAGTAAACAGCAGAGACAACCGGATGATGCTGATGGCGCTCTAGCTCCTCTTCCATCACGGTGTAAACGTAGTAGAAGTTAGCTACCAGCTTACGGTAAGACTTCTTCTCAACGACGCCGCGCAAAAAGCAGCGAACGAAACCGACGTTTTCTGCCATGGTATGGGCTTTTTTAGTGCCCTCACGGAGCTTGTTTGCTAAATTGCTGCTCATACTAAATGCTGTGTGCGAATGTTGTGTGCGTCCTGAATGACCTTGAGGATATGACCTTGAGAGTGAGACGGCTAAATCCTAACAAAAGCTAAAAACCGCCACAAACGATACCTTAGACTGTTTTTATGAGCGTTTTTGTTACAAATTCTTAAATAGAATTTGCAATAGAGCTGCTCATTTGACAGCGGCTATCGTAGCCAAATGGCTGAATGCCAGCGAATTAGCGCTCTAATCATTCTAGGAAGACTGCAACGATTCAGTTACAAACTTAAATGCTTGTAATAAGTCTACATATTTTGTCAGCCTGAGCGGTGACAAATTGGAGGCTACAGTTCATTTCATTAGTGCAGCCGCATCAGCTCGGTGGGGTTGAAGATGGTCTGCTGCTTGAACAGCTGCTCGTTGTTTGGCTGCTCTGCTAAGACGGCCTTTTGCGGCATTCCCGATGCGATCGCAATGGCACCAGTGAGTAAGAGCGCTGTTTCAAATCGTCTGTAGGTTTTCCTGGCGCTACGCATGGCCTTGACCTCTTTCTGGAACTTAACTACAGCGTAGAAATAGAAAGGGAAGATATCGAGAGCAGCTCAAGCTGGTTTTAAAGCTGAGCTGGCAAATGCCTGTGGAGGGCTGCTGCTCGGTCTTGAGACGCTAGAGATTGTCCTACTGACGCGCTGTATGCTGCTGGCTCAGACCTCTCGACTGGCGGCTGTTAGAACGTTTTGTGCTGAACTGATAGCTGAGGCGCTGCCTGAGGCTTTCGGGCTTTTGTCATACTGAAAGCAGTTGAGCGTCTGCTAGACGTTTAAGATAAGAGACGCATCCGTTAGCAGCGACAAGATATGCCCGAGAATAGTTTTAACGCTAAACAATCCCTCACCGTCGGCGATCAGACCTATCAGATCTATAGTCTGCCCGAGGCGGCCAACATGCTGGGCGATATCAGCCGTCTGCCCTATTCGCTAAAGGTACTGCTCGAGAATCTGCTGCGCCACGAAGACGGTCGTACGGTGACTGCGGATGATATTAGAGCCATTGCCGCTTGGCTAGAGGCCCAAACCTCTCAGCGCGAGATTGCCTATCGCCCGGCGCGGGTGCTGATGCAAGATTTTACCGGCGTCCCCGCAGTCGTCGATCTGGCGGCGATGCGCGATGCCATGGTGAATCTAGGCGGCAACCCCGATCAGATCAATCCGCTCTCGCCCGTTGACCTGGTGATTGATCACTCTGTGATGGTCGATGTCTTTGGCGACTCAGAGGCATTTGAGAAAAATGTAGAGTACGAGTTTAAGCGCAACTACGAACGCTATGCCTTTTTGCGCTGGGGCCAGAAAGCCTTTGACAACTTTCGGGTGGTGCCGCCAGGGACCGGCATTTGCCATCAGGTAAATCTGGAGTATCTAGCGCAGGTGGTTTGGACCAAGCAGACAGCGGGTGAAACGCTGGCCTACCCCGATACGCTAGTCGGCACTGACAGCCACACGACGATGATTAATGGCCTGTCGGTGCTGGGCTGGGGCGTGGGCGGCATCGAAGCCGAAGCGGCGATGCTGGGTCAGCCCATTTCAATGATGATTCCTGAGGTGGTGGGCTTTAAGCTCACCGGGCAGCTGCCAGAAGGCGCAACCGCTACTGACCTGGTGCTAACCGTGACGCAGATGCTGCGGCAGAAAGGCGTCGTCAACAAGTTCGTAGAGTTTTACGGTGACGGGCTGCAGCACCTAACGCTGGCCGACCGGGCCACGATTAGCAATATGGCCCCTGAGTACGGCGCGACCTGCGGCTTCTTCCCCATCGATGACGAAACCATTCGCTATCTCAAATTCTCAGGCCGCGATGATGAGCGGGTAGCGCTGGTCGAAGCCTACGCTAAGGCCCAGGGGCTTTGGCACTATCCTGATAGCCCCGACCCTGTCTTTACTGATAGCCTGTCGCTCGATCTAGCGACGGTTGAGCCCTCCTTGGCCGGTCCTAAGCGGCCGCAGGATCGAGTGCTGCTGTCTGAGCTAGCGCAGCAGTTTAAAGAGAGCGACTTTCTCGCGTTTAGCGGGCTGCCCTACGACCAAAAGCGGACGGCGACCGTCGCAGGTGAAGGCTATGACCTAACGGACGGCGCCGTTGTGATTGCAGCGATTACCAGCTGCACCAATACCTCTAACCCCTCAGTAATGGTTGGGGCTGGGCTAGTGGCTCGCAAGGCACGGGAAAGAGGACTGTCTGTGCAACCTTGGGTGAAAACGTCGCTGGCTCCCGGCAGCCAGGTTGTCTCGGACTATCTAGAAAAGTCAGGGCTGC
>JAAHIA010000095.1 GCA_010671975.1 Leptolyngbya sp. SIO4C1
TGGCCGCCTTGGCTACTAACCCACAGCGTCAGACCTCGTCCGCTGCCGCATCAAAGCTGGGTCAAACCCCGCCGCTGGGCAGGCAGCCCCAGTATCTACCTCGAAAAAATCGATAGCCTCAAGGCAGCGCGGCTAAACCGAAACTGACTAGACTCATTACAGTAGAGAAAGACTCAACTACAAGGAACCCTCATGACTGCTGTACAAACCTCTGCCCGCGATCTGTTTCGCGCTGCCTATGAAAACCGCTATACCTGGGATAGCAGCTTTCCAGGCTACACGACCGATGTGACGCTGCATCAGGGCGACCAAACCTACGCTGGCCGCGCGCGCGTCAACACCGATCTCTCAGCCGAAGTCTTTGAGATTGAAGATGAAGCTGCTCTCAAGCTGGTTAAAGGGCAGCTTTGGGAGGTGGCAGTTCATCGCGTCCGCCGCGAGTTTGAAGACACTCATGGCAAAAACAAGTTCAGCTTTGGCGAAACGGATGATACGGGCGCTGTCAAGATTCTGGTCGAGGGCAAAGCGGCTGGCGATCACTACAAGGTGCGCAACGACGAGGTTGTCTTAGTGCATCGTCACATTCACGGCGTTGTGGTCACCATCAACACGTTTAGCACGCAGGATACGGGGGCCGGCTATCTGCCGCATACCTACGACTCGGTCTATCACGATCCGAAAACGGGTGAGCAAAAGCAGGGCCGCAGCGAATTCACCGATGAGTATCAGCAGGTAGGCGACTACTTTATCCTCAGCCGGCGCGTGGTGACGTCAGCTGACGGGCCAGACCTAGAGTTCCTCTTTTCCAACATCGAGCTGCTGGCTTAGCGACCAGCCTCATCCAGCGGCTGATTGCACCGTCGATAGAGCTGCGCGGCTGTCTGTCGCAGCTGGCGGTAGCTGTCGGCTTCAGCCGCCTGGGCAGACCGTACAGCGGCTTTTTGCTGCGGGTGAATGCTGGTGTAGCGCAGGGTGCCGCTGGCATCGACGAGGTCGGCTCGGCGGCGCAGGGCGATCGCAACTGTGTCGTAGGCGTCTGACAGCGCTGCCTGCGATTCCAACAAGGCACGATCGCTCAGCTCAATTTTCTGTAGCGCCGCCGCCGCCTGCTCATAGCGATCGGCCTGGACCAGCAGCGTAGCGCTATCCGCGAGCGACGTAGGCCGGAGGCGAGCCGCGTAGGTCACCTGCAGCAGCGCCTGACACTGCACCGACTGGCTCGGCTGACAGCCAGCTGCCACAGCGCTCGCCGCCAGCAGCCCAAAAGCGCGAATCAGCGATTTCAAGATAGGTTGCCTCTCAACTGCTATGCTGTCAGCACTTCTTTTACCGCCTCTGGTACGGCACCAAACCGCCGATTGCGACCCTGAAAAGCTAGCAGCGCCTTGTAGAATTCTGCTCGGTCAAACTCTGGCCAGAGCGCGTCAGTGAAGTACATTTCGGTGTAGGCCAGCTGCCACAGTAAGAAATTGCTCAGCCGCTGTTCGCCGCTGGTGCGAATCAGCAGGTCGGGGTCACAGCTGCCAGTGGTATAGAGATGCCGGGCCAGCAGATCTTCGGTGATAGCGTCCGGTGATAGCGCCCCCTGGTGAATCTTTTCTGCCACTTCACGACAGGCGCGCGTAATCTCGCTGCGGCTGCCGTAGTTGATGGCAACATTAAACTCGATAGCGCTGTTGCCAGCGGTCTCTGCCATCGAGCGATCGATTTCGCGACGCAGAGAGCTGTGCAGCGCAGACAGATCGCCTAGAAAGCGGATTCTGACTCCTTCGCGGTGCATTTCAGAGAGCTCCTTGCGCAGCAGTCGCTCAAACAGCACCATCAAAAAGTCAACTTCTTCGGTGGGTCGTCGCCAGTTTTCAGTGGAAAATGCATAGGCCGTCAGTGCTCCAACTCCCCAGTCTTTGCAGCAGCGCAGCAGATCTTTGAGCACTCTCGCGCCGCGCCGATGGCCGGCGATGCGAGGCAGCCCCTGACGCGTTGCCCAGCGGCCATTGCCATCCATAATGACGGCCACATGCTTAGGCAGGCCGTGCGGATCTAGATCAGCAGGTAGATTTCGCAGAGGTTGGGTGGTCATGATTGGGTTGCGTCTTGCACTAAATGTTCATTTAAAGCGGTTAATCGGTTCAGCCAGTGGTCGAAATGATGCGCCATTGGGAAGATTCATGAAAAGTTCATAGCTTCTACCGGTGTCCTTTTGCCGGCTTCATAGTTTACCCCAGGCTTACCCAAGAGTTCCCGTAAATACTCCGGGGCTAGCCGCTGATGCCATGGCAATAGTTGATACATAATCCGACCAAAGGTATACATCAAACTAACTTGATTTGTAAAAGACCATTCGACCCAATGTAGCGTCTGAGCCATCCGTCGCAGGGGGTGGAAAAGACTGCCTCGAACATGCGGCGAGCGCCGTTTTTCCTGCATGGCCTGCAACAAGGTTATGCCGACTTTGAAGCCAGAAGTCTCGGAATAGGCCCAACAGCCAAATCCCCAAAATTTTGTCATGTGGTTAATCTCATCGATTAGCAGCTCTGAGAACACTGTCTGCAGGACACCCGTGGGGTGGGCCATCAGCCAAAGATAGAGACAGGTCTAGGGCTGGGCTGCTGAACCGGCAGCGGTAAATTAGCCAGCTGCGCCTGTAGCCGCTCAGTCGAGAGAGATTGCACGGCTAGCTGGCCGCTGCGGGTATGCACTTGCCAGTAGCCCATCTGGGGCTGCCAAACTCCTGCCAAATCAGTCGTAAAAGAGAGCATGCGGGGCCTCGCGGCGTAAATTTTCAGAAGCGAATCAGATAGGAATTCTCAGGCTCGCTTCGTCTACCTTAAAAACGCTACGCTTGGCTGTCTGTCTGACATTGTCGGCGATAGTGGGATTTTAAAGGTCTGAAAAAGTCGGCAATTTTAATACGAAAACCTCAGTGAGTGGGCGGTAGGCTTACCTTAAAAGCAGTACAAGACGGTTATGAGCATTGATGCAGCAATTGAACTAGCAGACGGTCTGCTCTATGAAAAGACAGGGCAACATCTGAATGATTTGCAATGCTGCATTTTGCGTCAGGCCTGGGGCGGTAAGACCTACAGCGCGATCGCAGCGGTGGCCGGCTATAGCGAAGGCCATGTCAAAGATGTGGCCTCGCAGCTGTGGCGGCTGCTCTCAGAAGCGCTCGGGGAGCGCATTACCAAAGGTAACTACCGCTCGCGACTGCGCTACTGGCTGCAGCGGGCTAAGCACCGGGTAGAACAAAAAATGGTCAGCGCCGCCGAAAAATTTGCCAGCGTGGCGGACCCTTTGGCAGAGAGCTCGCCAGCGGTGCTCAATCTGCACTTCGTGGGTCGCGCCGATGCGATCGCGGCGCTCGATCGACTGGTTGCGCAAGGCCACCGAGTCATTGTCATTCAAGGTGAGGGCGGCGTCGGAAAAACCACGCTGGCGCAGCACTACTTAAGGACGCATCAGTTTGATCGACAGTTGGAGCTGCTGATGGCTAAAGAGACCGCCAACATCACGGCGATTGAGCGCATTGTCGAAGAATGGCTGCGACAGGACTTCAACGAAGAGCCGGGTCGCGACTTTGGGGTGACGCTAGAACGGCTCAAGCGACAGCTCAGGCAGCAGCGCGTAGGGATTTTGATTGACAACTTAGAACCGGCACTGGATGCGCAGGGGCAGCTGGTTGCACCGCATCGCCGCTATGTTGAGCTGCTGCGTTTGCTAGCCGATGCTCAAGGTCGCTCAATGACGCTGGTAACCAGTCGCGATCGGCTCTGTGAGCCCGGCATCAAAGTCTATCACTACCGCCTGCCCGGGCTGACGCTGGCCAGCTGGCATCAGTTTTTTTCAGCGCAGGCCGTCAGCCTGACCGAGCCGGCTTTGCAGTCTCTGCACCAAGCCTACAGCGGCAATGCCAAGGCTATGGAGATCTTGTGCGGTACCGTACAGAGCGACTTTGAGGGCGATCTGGCCACCTACTGGCAGGTGAATCAGACCGATCTATTAGTCGAAACAGACCTGAAAAATTTGGTGGTCAATCAGATCAATCGCATTCAGCAGTTGGATAGCTGTGCCTATCAGCTGCTCTGTCGGCTCAGCTGCTATCGCTATCAGGCCCTACCGAAGCTGCCGATTGAGGCAGTGCTGGCCATGCTTTGGGATGTGGCTGCGGCCCAGCAGCGTCAGATCATCACCTCTCTACGCAATCGCTCTTTGTTGGAAACGTCTCAAGGTAAATACTGGCTGCACCCTGTGGTGCGAGCGGTGGCGATCGCCCGGCTGCGCCTCAGCGACGATTGGGAGCCCGCCAACCAAGCCGCTGCTCAATATTGGACCCAGAGCATTACACAAATTATCACGCTGCCAGACGCGCTTCAGGCGCTAGAGGCCTACTATCACCATTTGAACATTCAAGCGGTGGAAGCAGCCGCTGAAGTGTTGCTTAAAAGCCGTAACAACCAGTGGCACCAGTTTCTGCCGCTAGCGAGCAGCCTGTACCGGATGGGGCTACTGCAGCCGGTCATCGCTGCGATTACCCAGGTCCTGTCTGCGCTAGAAGCGGAAGCCAGCGGCTGGCCCAAGCGCAGCGAGCTGTTGAACCTGCTGGGCGATGTCTATTGGATCACCGGTCGTATTGAAGCGGCCATTGTCTGCCAGGAGCAGGTGATGACCAGCACCGAGATCGCGCTTGGGCAGGATGGGCCGGCCGACTCGGTAGAGCGCTACTATCTGAAAATGCTAAACGTAGATTCTCGCTTGAGCATCGGACTCTACAAAGTTGACCTCGGTGAGCTGAACGCGGCCAAGGCGCAGCTAGCTCAGGTGATTGCGCTGGCCGAGGGGACGCCGCATGCCGCCTGGGCAGAAAAAGCTGCGGTTGCTCTAGCGCTGGTTGACGCCAAGCTAGGACATGACGAACAGGCCCGGGCCACGGCCGATCGGCTCTATTCCTCGTTTGTCAGCTCGGCGGCCCCTGAGCAGTCGGGTCGGTTTGCCTACTTTATTTTGCTGCTAGGACAAACCTACAGCCACTTAGGAGAGCGGGCGATCGCATTTGCGCTCTATCAAAAGGCCATTGCCTTTGCCGATGCCGGTCACTATCTACAGGTCAAAGCCAAAGCGCTGACGGGTCTGGCCATTTGCTACCGGCAGCAGGGAGCGCTGAGCGAGGCGCTGGCCTATCACCAGCAGTCAATCGAGCTGCTCGAAGCGATTGGCGCTACCTGCGATCTGGCCGAAGCTTACTATGAATGCGCGCTGACCCAGCAGGCAAGCTCGCCTCAGCAGGCCGCCACCGCTCAGCAGCGTGCCGTTGCCCTGTTTACCCAAATCAACGCGCCTCACCGGATTCAGCAAGTGAGCGGCGAATCAATTCCTATACTAGGTTTAGCATCACTCGCTGCTGCGCATGACCACCCTGCTTGCGAATCGGTACCAGATTAAGCACCTGCTGGGGCAGGGTGGCTTTGGTCAAACCTTCCTAGCGCAAGATACGCAGCTACCGGCCTCACCCCCCTGCGTAGTCAAGCAGCTCAAGCCGCTAATTACCGACGCGCAGACCCTAAAGACAGCGCGTCGGCTGTTTGATCTAGAGGTTCAAACGCTCTATCGTCTAGGCCAGCATGACCAGATTCCGCTCCTGCAGGCTCACTTTGAAGAGCAGGGCGAGTTTTATCTGATTCAAGAATTTATTCCTGGTCAGTCGCTGCAGACGCGGCTGCGTCAGCAAAAGCGTCTAGCGCCAGCCGCAGTTGCGCAGCTGCTGCAAGATCTGCTGACGGTGCTTGACTTTGTGCATCAGCAGCGGGTGATCCATCGTGATATTAAGCCAGCCAACCTAATCCTGCGGCAGCCTGATGACAGGGCCGTGCTGATCGACTTTGGTGCCGTCAAACAGCTGACGACTGAGATAGCGACGCACCCTGACCGCATGCGCGAGACGGTCGTGATTGGCTCGGCGGGCTACATGCCGGCTGAGCAGCGGGCTGGGCGACCCTGCTTTGGCAGCGATCTTTACGCTGTGGGAATGATCTGCCTGCGAGCGCTAACGGGGCTCGCCCCCGAGCGACAGCCGCTCAATCCGCAGGGGGAGGTGGATTTTCGGCAGCTGTCTCAGCGCCGTCCGTTTCTAACCGATTTTGGCTGGCTGCTGCCGGTGCTCACGCAGCTGGTGCGCTACGACTATCGAGATCGCTACTACAGCGGCAGCGAAGCGCTGGCTGATTTCTATGAACATCAGTTGCATGCTGACGACGCGGCTGCTATCACACAGGCGTTTCCGGTTGATCGACTGCCGCTTGAGCATCCGCCTCAGCTACCCACCGCCTCAGCTGCTGAGCCAACAACGCGATCGCAGACCGCCACAACGCTCAATCAGATCGACTTCGAACAGCCGCTGACCAGCCGCGACTATCGCAACCGCCAGGCCCTGCTCAATAAGGTTAAAAGCTACTGGATTCAAGGCTTTCTAGAGCATGCCCTGCCCGACCAGATGCAGATTATCTTAGGGCTAGAAACGCAGCCCCAGGCGGTGATGCCGCCCTGGCAGATGGCCGCAGCGATTGGCCGTCAACCGCCTCAGCCGCTGCCGCTAGGAACCTCCGCCAGCACCGTCTTCCAGCAGCTTGGGCCGGGTCGGACGCTGCTGATTTTAGGCGAACCTGGCGCAGGCAAAACCACAACGCTGCTGCAGATCGCCCGCGATTTGATCTATCGAGCCGAGCGCGAGATGGCGGCTCTGCTGCCGGTGGTGCTGAATCTCTCTTCCTGGACCCGGCGCGATCGCGCGCTGGCCGCCTGGATTCGTGAAGAACTCAGCCGCAAGTATCAGGTGCCCGCTGCCGTCAGCCGACGTTGGATTGAGCAGCAGCAGCTCCTCTTGCTGCTCGACGGGCTCGATGAGGTACAGCAGGACAGTCAACCTGCCTGTGTCGAAGCCATCAATCAGTTTCTCCAGCAGCATAGCACCGAGATGATTGTCTGCAGCCGTCGCGGTGACTATGATGCGCTAGCGCAGCCGCTACAGTTTCACGATGCGCTCTATCTACAGCCTTTGACCCCAGATCAGATTCAGCGCTACCTTGGCCATTTAGAAATTGATTTGGAAAGTCTAAAAGCGCTGCTGACCTCAGATGCGGTTCTGCAGCAGCTGGCCCAGTCACCGCTAATGCTCAACATCATGGTGATTGCCTATCGCAATTTGCAGCCGGATGCAATTCCGCCTGCGCTAAGCCTAGAAGCCCAGCGACAGCATTTATTTACGCTTTACATCCAGCGCATGCTCAGCCGCCGCAGCACTCGTAAACAGTATGACGATGCGCAGACGCTGCACTGGCTACATCAGTTAGCACAGCAGATGCAGGCGCGATCGCAGACAATTTTTCTGATTGAAGGGCTGCAGCCAGACTGGCTCAGCCGCCGCGACTGGCTGATTTATCGAGCTGCCGTGGTGGCTTCGGTAGGGCTGGTCTTTGGCCTTTGCTACGGGTTTTTTAGCCAGATGGCGCTGAGCCTCATTCAAGCGAAAACGATCGCTGACTTTGTCGCTCACGCCTATCACGCTGCAGTAACGGCAATGATTTTTGGACCGATTGTGGGGCTATCCATGCTGTTTTTGCCCGCCAGCATCAAGCCGATTGAAACCCTGAACTGGTCATGGCCGCGTGCCATTCCGGGGGTTGTGACCTGGTCGCTGTTTGGCCTAGGCGTCGGCTTTAGCGGCGGCCTGCTATTCGATATCGTTGGACATTTGGCTGAAGGCGAGGCGATTCGGGCAGTCGGGCAAAGCTGGGCAGCTTGGATGATCCAAAATCTGCTGCCGTTTGACGGCGTGCTAGGCGGCATTGCTGGCTTTGTGTTTGGCCTGGCTAGCGGCTTGGAAGGCACTGAGGTAGAAACTAAAGTCTCCGCCAATCGGGCAATTCGACGCTCGCTAGTGAGCGCCCTCTACTTTGGCTTATTCGGCAGCTTGGTTGGCGGGGCTGCCGGTACGCTCTGCAGCTGGCTGCTCAATATCAGTTTATATAACGGGCTAATCACCGGACTCAGCGTTGGGCTGGTGATCGGGTTCCTAGGGGCGGGTGGCGTAGTCTGCTTAAAACACCTGTCGCTGCGGCTGACGCTGTTTGCGCGAGGCCGGCTGCCTTGGAACTGTACGCGCTTTCTAGACTACGCAACTGAGCGAATTTTCTTACAAAAAGTGGGCGGCGGCTATCTCTTCATTCATCGACTGCTGCTAGAGCATTTTGCGACGCGGCAGCGGCGCTAGGTTCGGTGACTGCTTTGGCTTTGCTATAGTGGCAGATAGCCCACCCGTAAACAAAGGAGGTCTCATGGCTGAGTCGGTCACGGTTACCCCGAATGCGCTATGCCGTAGAGGATTGACTGTTTAAGGGGGCAGACGGTATTGCAATCCTCTCAATCTCGCTACGAACGATAGAGGATTTGACCAATGCAATTAGAAACATTAGGCTGGGGGCCATTTCAGGCTCGCAGCTTTGAGGCGCTGGCCGCAGATGGCTACAGCGCAGCTCGCGTTGGCCTAGCTGAGCGTGAGCAGTATCAGCTTTATACAGCTGAGGGGGAGCTGCCGGGCAAACTGGCCGGTAAGCTTCGACATATCAGCACAGCCGCTGCCGACCTGCCGGCTGTGGGCGACTGGGTGGCGATTCACCGGCAGGATAACGGACAGTACGCCACGATTCATCAAGTGCTGCCGCGTCAGAGTCAGTTTGTCCGCCAGGCGGCGGGGACGCGCAGCGTAGCCCAGGTGCTAGCGGCAAATATTGACACCGCTTTCTTGGTCAGCGGCCTAGATCAGGACTTCAACCTGCGGCGCATTGAGCGCTATCTGGTGATGGCCTGGGAGAGCGGGGCGACGCCGGTGATTCTACTCAATAAGGTCGATCTGAGTGCCGATTTAGCCGGGCAGACGGTGGCTGTGGCCGCGATCGCGCCGGGTGTCCCCATCATTCCCCTCAGTGCCCTGCAGCGAGACAGCCTAGCAGCGCTTGAGCCCTACTTGCAGTCGAGCCAAACGGCGGTACTCTTGGGCTCCTCTGGCGTCGGCAAGTCAACGCTGACCAATCAGCTGATGGGCAAGCCGGTGCAGGCAACGCAGGCTGTGCGAGCAGACGATAGCCGAGGCCGACATACCACCACGCATCGCCAGCTGCTAGTGCTGCCCACCGGCGGGCTGTTAATTGATACGCCGGGGCTGCGCGAGCTGCAGCTGTGGCAGGCCGAAGACAGTCTCGGTCACACGTTTGAAGAAATCGAGGCCATTGCTGCCGACTGTCGCTTTCGCGACTGCCAGCATGCACAGGAACCCGGCTGCGCGGTGCAGCAGGCGATTGAGTTGGGCCAGCTAGAGGCCAGCCGGCTGGCCAGCTACCGCAAGCTACAGCGGGAGCAGCGCTATCAGCAGCAGCGGCAAGATCCGCAGGCTCAGGCCAATACCAAAGCGCGCTGGAAGCAAATCACTAAGGCGATGCGGCAGCAGCGCTAGCGTCGGATAAATCTGCCGCAGCGGTGGCTTGATCGCTGCGGCAGTCCTTTATACTCCGCATATAGCAATGGAGAAGCAAATGGTTTTGAGTAGATGGCTACGACAGCGATGGCTGTGGGTAACGGGTGCGATCGCAGCAGTTCTCGTTAGCATGACGCTGCTGGCTGCGCCTGCCCCAGCGCAGGAAGCTTCCAACTATACGCTGACCTGGTACGGGCAGTCCGCTTTCAAAATTGCCAACACAGAGACCGGACAGACGCTGCTGATCGATCCGTGGATTCAAAATCCAGGCAACCCGAACGGCGAGGCCGATCTGGCTGCTTTGGAGGAAGTGGACTATATCTTGGTGACCCATGGCCACTTTGATCATGTGGGCGACGCCGTTGCGATCGCCCAAAAAACCGACGCGCAGCTAGTCAGCACTTTTGATTTAGGTAAAGCCATGGTCGATGCGGCCGGCTATCCCGAATCGCTGGTCACGTTCGACACCCAGGGCAACTTCGGTGGCTCGATCCCGCTGTTTGAGGGGGCCGTCACCGTCACCTTTGTGCCCGCCGTGCATTCTTCTGCGATCGCCTCTGACGGCAGCCCAGCCCAGTATGCGGGCAACCCTGGCGGCTTCGTAATTGAGCTGCAAGACGGCCCAACGCTCTATCACACGGGCGATACTGACCTGTTTGTCGACATGTCGATTATTCCGCAATTTTTTGATATCGATATCATGATGGCCTGCATTGGCGGCCAGTTTACGATGGGGCCTGAGCGCGCCGCCACCGCTGTCTTGGCGGTTGAGCCCGAGCAGGTGATTCCGATGCACTACGGCCTCTTTGAGCTGCCGGGCACGCCGGCAGCGTTTGAGCAGGCCCTGCAGGCGGTAGGCTCTGAAGCAGCGCTCACGGTGATGACGGTTGGCGAAGAAATGGCAATTTAACTTGCTTGAGTGGTGCCCTGAGCAGCAAAGGGCACTACAGAGTTCTTCGCTGATCTAACCACTTTTGAAGTGACTGGTGACTTTCGCCAGATGGCTGACCCAAAATAATATTTTTGACGCTAATATCTTCGTCTAAATCAGGCCAGTGAATTCCTTCTTTGCTACCCGTCAGTCGCCAGTTGCTACGCTCACCGGATGAACCATTCAGAAGCCTAGGATACCAAGCAAGCGGAACCGCTATTGTCCGACCATCGGATAGAGCGACGCTAAGTGATTCATCTGTCACTGTCACGTGGCAGACTTGAGGAGCTGTCAAGTGTCTCAATTGTCAAAATCGTCTCTTTCGATATGAACGTGGGGCGGTTCATCACGATCTCCTGCATAACAGAAAAAACGATAGGGGCCTATCCGCAATAAAGTTGGCATTTTGAAAAAATTAACTCGACTGATAGCGAACCATCTTTTGCCAGCTGCCGGGGCCGACTTCTAGCTCAAACTCACGCGCCACCCAGTCATCGCGCTTGCCAATGCGGCGAGCGCTTTGGCGCAGATAGTCGAGGATTACCCGCTGCTCTTCCCACGAGGGGCGCGTGCCGTAGAGCGAACCGCGACACCAGTCGGGGTGAGGTCTGCGATCGCAGTGCTCAAAAAACGAGCGCTCTGCCCAGGTCGGCGCATAGCCGCCCTTAAATGCCCGCCGCCGATGCCCGTGAAACAGCTGAATCAGCGTGGGAATATCGTTGATCTGCTTCGCTTGCTCGCTGGAGTAGATTTCCACCATATCTTCGAGCAAGAGGGGTCGCTCGCTCACCCACTGGTGACCGCAGTCCGGGCATTTGACAATAAAGGCATAGACCACCCGGCCACAGGCGGGGCAGGGCTTGGTGGGAGCCGGGCCGCCGCCGCCGGACGATGCTTTGTGCGTCGGCAGCTCATATTCGCGAATATCTTCAGGAAAGCCCAGGCGCTCTAGATTGCCGGCCTGGTCAAGAATGATGCCAAAGTCTTTGCCCGTCTGCGGCGAAATTCGCATTACCCGGCCCAGCTGCTGAAAGTGCAGCGCGCTCGACTGTGTGGGCCGCAGCATCAGCCCAACTTCGACGCTAGGTTCATCAAAGCCGATGCTGATCACGTTGCAGGAGGTCAGTACCCGCAGCTCACTTGCCCCTAGCGCATCGTACAGCCGTCGCCGCTCCTTAACTGGCGTTTCGCCATCGACCGTCTCGGCTGATACCCCGGCTTGACGAAAGGCGGCTGCTACGTGGCGAGCGTGCTCCACATCTACGCAAAAGGCAATTGTGCGCTTACCTCGCACCAGCCGCTGCCATTCTTCGACAATTTTGACGATGAGTTCGGGGCGATCGCAGGCCTGCTTTAGACCGCGCTCATCGTAGTCGCCGCCCTTCAGCTTGACGCTCTCCACGTTCGCCATGCTATCGAGCGGCAGACTGTAGTACTTCAGCGGGGCCAGGTAGCCCATCTGCTGCAGCTCGCCCGGCACCGGCGAGGCCACCAGCGTTTCTAGATAGTCGCCCAGCTGCTCTTTACCCAACCGCAGCGGCGTTGCCGTCATCGCAAAATGCACTGCGTTAGGGTGCGTTTTCTTCAGCAGCTGCTTGCCGACGCGGCTAAACAGCGTGATGTGGGCTTCGTCATAAAAAATTACATCGGCTGGCCAGGTGCGCCACCAGCCGCGCTTCAGCATGGTCTGGATGCTGGCGATCTGAATCGGTGCCTCCGGATCTTCCGGCCAGCCCGCTTTGATAAAACCGCAGTGCAGACCAAACGACTGCATCTTTTCGTAGGTCTGACCCACCAGCACATCTAAATGCACCACAAACAGCAGTTTGCGACCGGCTGACTCGGCATGGGCGCAAATCTGGCCGCTAATAACGGTTTTACCGGCTCCTGTGCCGGCAATAATCGCAATTTTTTGATAGCCCTGATTGAGCTTGCGATACAGATCGTTGATGAGATCAATCTGATACGGACGTAGCTTGGGCGGCTGTGAGGGAGCCTGGGTCATGCTTGAGTTTCAGGCAAAGGAGCTAACCTCATTCTAAAATGGACAGCCGGTACGCAGCCTTCGTCTCACTGCAGCCTGCACATATAAACCTGCACATATAAAAAGGAGGCGAGTTAACTCACCTCCTTTCTGCTCTAAAAATTTAACCGCTTAAAGCCAGCGCTTTAGTAGCGGTAGCCGCCTGCACCCGGCTTATGAACGATGAAGCTGAGAATTTGGCACTGCTTCACGTTGTCAAAACCAACCACGCGGATAAAGCAGTCTGAATACTCAGAGCGGCAAGCCTGAACTTCGTCTAGCACCTCACGAGTTGAGGTTGCTTTGAACAGCGGCAACTTCCACAGAGTCCAATAGTAGACTTCTGGATCAGAGGTCTCATTGAATTCAACAGCTGGGATATAGCCCATTTTGAGAATGTACTGAATCTGCTTCTCAATCTGAGCGTCAGACAGCGGCGGCAGGTAGGATAGGGTTTCATAACGCCGCTCTTTTGGCAGGGTTTTCATAGTTAGCGATGTGATTGGTTTACAAAACTAAGAGGATAAATCGTCACTATCTTCTGACTCAGCTGCTTCAGATCCTGCCGCGACCTCGTCAGAGCTAATCTGCGTAATCCGTTCGAGATGCTTTTTACGATGTTCCATATTCGCCTGCTGAATGCCGGTTTGGGCCATCTCAGGCAGAAACTCTAGCGTCTCTTCGGCAATGTGCTGACGCACCGTCATCACGCGCAAAGCCAGATCTGGCTGCTCCTGCAGCAGTCCTTCTAGAAAAGCTTCGCCGTCTTGCAGTTTGTCACGAGTGGCAAACTCATTGAGCCAATAGGAGCGAGGCACGTCGGTTTCTCGAAGTTGCCCCATCACTACGCGAACAGCCTGATAGGTCAAGTAGCTAATCAGCACTCGGGAAGT
>JAAHIA010000096.1 GCA_010671975.1 Leptolyngbya sp. SIO4C1
TCTTTATTCTTTCTAGCAAATAAATTTGTCGATCTCTGGAGCACCGACAAATTTATTTGCTAGAAAGAATAAAGCAAGACCGGCTAGGCCCAGCTTTAAAACTGTAAGGAGTGTAGAAAAGAACTCGCCGTAGTTACGAGCTAACATGGGAAAACCTCAACCTGTGATCAAAAAAAACAGCTCAGAAAACTAATGTTTAGGAAAACGTATGGAGATGCTGGAAAACCAGCAGCGGGAGTCTTGAGCCAGCGATGCCTTACTTTCACTTCAGTAAAAGCTCGCAGGCTTACTATCAGTTTATTCGCGCTTTAGGGAGATTTCCAGTGTCGTCTTCAGTGATTTCAAGGAATCCTCATAATTTGCGATAGGCTGAGCATGAATGCCGCTTTCAGCTGTTGAAAATTGGCCCGGCCTGAGCCGCCGTTTCTTACCTTGATTTAAGTATTTGTTCTGGTTTTAATACGGCTATTGGCGGAGGCTATATTGGCTAGCGCTGCGGCAGAACCGGCAGATATAGGCAGGCAGTCGTAACCTGTTGCACTGCGAGCCTCCATACGTTTCTTCACATCAAAAACTGTGGCCTTTTGTGAACTAAGCGTGGCCAGCGGCTATCGCTAAGGCAGTATGGGCAGTCGCTCGCGTTAGGATATGACCATTCACGCAATAGGACATGCGATGACAGCCGTATCTTCTCCTGTGAAGCAGGCGCAGCGAGCGCTCAAAATTTTGTCTGGGTTGAGCTATCGCACCGGCAAGCTGCAGGACTATTTAGAGGCCGTGGTTCAAGGCATCAGCGCGCTGCTGTCCTTAGATTGGTCTGTGGTGACGCTGTGCGAGGCCAACTCGGAGCGCATCCTGGCGAGCAACCTCGATATCGGGGAAGCGATGAATCAGGTCTATCCACTGCACGGTACGCTGACGGGGGCTGTGGTGGCCCAGGGCTGTCCTATTACGGTTGCTGATACGACGCGCGATCAGACCCACGGTCAGGGGGTCGAGGGCTACCGCGCCTATTTGGGCGTACCGCTGCGGCTACCAACCGGCACCGTGATTGGCACGATTTGCTCATTTCAGACGCGATCGCGCGCCTTTAGCGCCGAAGAGGTGAAGCTAGCGGAGCTGTTTGCTGAGCGCGCCGCGATCGCCATCGATAACTATCAGCTGTTTCAGCAGCAGCAGCAGCTAAATGCGTCCCTCCAAGCAGAGATTGCCGAGCGCAAGGCAGCCGAGACGGCTCTGCGGCTGAGCGAAAACCGGTTTCGGACGCTGGTAGAGCAAGCCACTGACGCCTTTTATGTCATTGGTTCAGATCTGCGCATTCTCGATGTCAATCGACAGGCCTGTCAGCGGCTAGGCTATGATCGCGAGACGCTGCTCACGCTGACCCTACCTGACATTCAAACTGCGTTTGAGCCCGACCGGCTGCACCAGCTGCTAGCTCAGATTGCGCCAGGGCAGCCCGTGACGGTCGAAGGGCAGCACCGCCGCGAGGATGGTCAAATCTTTCCAGTGGAGATCAGCATTGCTCAAATTGAGCTGGCCGGGCAGATGGTCTATCTGGGGCTAGCCCGCGACATTAGCGATCGCAAGCAGGCCGAAGCCGACCGCGAGCGCTTAGCCGAGATCGGCGAGCTGGCGGCAATGATCGTGCACGAGGTGCGCAATCCGCTGACAACGGTCTGGATGGCTATCACAGCGATGCGCTCAGAAGCGCTCTCAGCTCGATCGGCGGCGCGGCTGAGCCTGGCTGTAGAAGAAGCCGAGCGGCTGCAGACGCTGCTGAATGACATTCTGCTCTATGCCAAGCCGGAGCAGAACTTAGCCTGCTGCGAGATTGAGCTCAATGCCTGGCTAGGCGAGCTGATTGAGCAGCTGAGACCGCAGGGTGCGATCGCGTCGCGTCGCATTGACTGGCAGCCAGCCGCCGCTGATTTAGTTATCCAGGCCGATAGCAACAAGCTCAAGCAGGTCTTTATTAACCTCATTACCAATGCCTGTGAAGCCACCGCTGCCGGTGAAGCCGTGCGCTGCTGGGTGGAATCTGCCGCTGACTACCTCAAAGTCCATGTCCACAACGGCGGTGCGCCCATCCCGCCGGAGGTGCTGCCACAGCTGACGCGACCCTTTTTCACGACGAAATCAACCGGCAATGGGTTAGGCCTCGCCATTACCAAGCGCATTGTTGAAGCGCATGCCGGTCAGCTCTCTATCACGTCAGAGGCGATAGCCGGTACCCAGGTCAGCATATCACTGCCCTATTCGCTATAGTCTTAGTGCAGATTTATCGCTTCTCGTCACGAGCGTGTCTTTTTCTTCAGGCCATTTCAGATCGGTTCAGCTCATTACCCGTACTGTCGTCAAATGGCAGCGTGACGAGTGTCTAGAAATGGGCGCAGCGCTGGCTTACTATGCGCTGTTTTCGCTTTTTCCGATTATTTTAGTCATTCTCAGCGTTGTCGGCTTTCTGACGGGGCCAACAACGCATGCCTACGATCAGATTTTGGTATTTGCTAAGGACGCTCTACCGCAGACGGCCTATCAGCTAGTTGATGACACGCTGCTTAGGCTCTACCAGGGACGCACCAGCGCTAGCATCGTCGGCTTCGTAATTTTGCTATTCACTGCGAGTACCTTTTTCAATGCCCTGCGCCGCGCCTTTAATCGAATCTGGCAGGCGCATCCCGTCGATCAGCAAGATCAAAACTGGCTGGCCGTCGTGCTGCAGTTTTTATGGAATCGGCTGATCGCCTCTATCTTAGTCATTAGCTCAACTGGGCTGATTGTGCTGTCGCTGCTGTCTAAGATCGCTATCGATGTTTTGCTAGCAGTGCTAGATAATGTCAATAATGTCGGTGCCTTTATCACTATCGATCGCGTCGCGGTGCTGCCGGTGCTGCAGCTCGGCGCTTCCTGGCTGATTTTGACCGGCGTGGTGATGATGCTCTTCAAGTTTTTGCCCTCTACCAAAGTGGCTTGGAAAGACGTTTGGCTCGGCGCTATGCTGACGGCAACCACGCTAGTGTTGCTGCAGCAGCTAATCAGCAACAGCGTGATTTCGTTAGGCAATCGTTTCCAATCCTATGGCATCGTTGGCAGCGTCATGGTGCTGCTGCTGTGGATCTATCTGACTAGCCAAATCTTCTTTATTGGCTGCGAATTTACCTATGTCTATGCTCACCTGTTTGGCAGCCGCCGCCTAAGCCGATCGCACCCCCCAAAACTCTACCCATAGAATCACTTGGGGCTGACTGTTGGCGGCTTTTTCCGCCGCTTTTTTTGCCTGCTTCTCAAGCTTGACCGGATCGTTCGCGCTGCAGCAGTCTTCTAAGATTGCGGTGGTGACAGTAAATAGCGCGTGTCCATGAGGAACCACGTCGCCCTTGCGCGGTAAGGTAAAGCAGCGCATCAGCCAAGTTTCTTTGTCGCGCGGCGCGTAAGGGTCTTGAGCGGAGGCTTGAGTCGGAAAATAGAGAACTTTACAGAGATAGGGATAGCGCCGATCTAGCGCAGACGGATGCTTCATGCGTCGCGATTCAGGGGGTTTCGCTCCCTACCATAGCAGCCGTTAGCGAACAGCGTGCTTCTTTAGCTGAGCCTTTTGATAAGCTTCAATTTGGATAAAGGAATCAGTAGTATTTTCTCGCTTGTGCGCCATAAAATGATCGACCTCACGCATCCAAAAATCTAGGCCATCTAATTTTCTTGCCTGTTCTAGCAGCTGCTCTAAGACATCGAGATCGGCTGAAGTCAAACTGGGCTTAATACAGAGCTGACAGTAGGTCCAAACGGCTTTAGAAATTTCAAAGTCATAGTTGGCGCGACCGGTGACCTGTGGCACAGCCACAATTTTATAGAAGTCAGTGATATCGGGTCGATATTCAAAAAAGAGCTTTTCACAGTAGGTTTTTTGCCGCAGCTTAATTCTTTGGGCAAACTGCTGCTGCATATCTTCAAGCTGATTGGCATCGTACCGATCGTAATAGTGATAGGCCTTACGCAGCGCAGCTAGCGCCTTGTGCTCGTAGTTCCACTGATCGGCTGCGGTGACGCCTAGATAGTGGCGATCGTCATCTGGCAGCTTTGAAAAAGTGCCCCAGGGAATGTCCATCAGCCAGCGCATGCGAATGATATCAAAAAAGTTAAAGCTGGCCTGATCGCGGCTTTTGGAGGCTAAATACAGATCGAGAATAGCGCTATCTACAGCCTGCAGATTGCGCCGCAGCTGCCGTGCAGTCACTTTTACGGGTCGAGCCTGAATCGGCCTTTCTATACCCGCTGCCTGCTGGCGAACAATTTGAAAACACAGCCTGCGAATGCGCCGCGAATAGGTTTTGATACCATGTGGCTGTTTTGACTCTTCTGCTCGCTCTGCCTGATAGCGCCGATTAGCCGCTTCGATGGCCTGATCAATAATTTGCCAGGTGTGAAAGGCTTGGGGGTCAAAGCCGAGCTGATCTCGCAGCCGATAAATGAAGGCAAAGGTGCTTCTTGCCAGCGGATTGGAGTCTTCTTGCAGAAACCGGAGACCGTAGATCTGATTCTTTTCGACCCGAGGCTGCAGGTCAACCACGAGTCGATCTACGCTCTCTAAGATCTTTTCTAAGACCTGGGCTTTGGTATGCTGCGTATCGGCTGCTAAGGCAGTGATAGCGATGGGCAAAGTTTTCAGTAACCCGGTCAGTGTGGGCTCTGCTAGCTCTCTGCCTTCATCGGTTCTGAGCTTGTCAATCGATTCTCGAATTGCAATCAGCCACTCCTGCAAAAATCGCGAGTCGGCCGAGGTTGGCTGCTGTGCAAACTGCGTGAGCGGTGCTTTGGCCGCGATCGAGGCTAGAGGACGCAGCGCTGCTAGCGGCTGCGTGTCGATAGCAGATAGGCCCTGTGTCGCTAGACCGTTCGGGACAATGCTGCCACCGGGCACCAGATTGGCTTCAAAGTCTTGAACGAGCTCGGAGCGCAGCCGCTTTTCCTTGCCCCGACCTCGGCCGGCAATGCCGAACTTCTTATAAATTTCTCCCAAACACTGAACGCAGGCATTGACGGAAATGCCAAGCTGCTTAGCGGTGTCTGCATTGGTCTTTTGCGCTCCAAACTTCAATAAAAAAACAGCTGTCTGCTCGGCGGTCAGCTCAGCTTGAAGGGCTTTTGACTTCAAATAGTCATCTGGCAGCACGGGAGTGTTCCTCATTCAGATAAAAAGTTACAAAAGTTTATTTAGGCCGAATAAGCGTTAACTTTTATAAATAGCTAGGCATTTTTGAGGGCTAAAAGGATTCCAGCTATCTTGATGTAAGGTCATTTACCTGTCCGTTCACTGCGCTACCGTTGCCAAAATCTTTGCCGAATCTTTTACAAATCAGCTTATTTTCTGATGAAAGACATTATTTCTGTATAAAACTGCACTTGAAAAATATCAAAAATGCCTTGATAATTTCTTTAATCCCTGAAAATATCCTAACAGTTTACTAGAGCGTCACTGAGGGTGAGAGGTATTACATAGCAAAAACTAAACGTTGCGAATTGAGCAAGAGGTGGCACTATGACCGGGGACAGCAGGCATCGCCAGGCACAGCTGGCTAGAGGAATTCAACAAAAGCGCTTCTGCAACTGCGATTTGGCAGGCACGAACTGGGTTGAGATCGGTGCTGATCTGCAGGGATTTAGCTTTGCCGGGGCCAATCTAGCCGGTGCGATTTTCGATGGTTTAGTGTTAGACCAAGCCAGCTTCATTGGGGCTAATTTGATAGGCGCCAGCTTCAAATTTACAACGCTGACGAAAGCTCGGTTTGAGCGACTCGATCTCACCGAGGCTCGCTTTGATTACGCCGATCTGACGCAGGCTACGCTCTATCGGGTGCGATCGCACTGGGGGCACTTTGGCTATGCCGGGCTAGAGGCTGCGCTGCTCTATGACTCAGATTTTGCTCATGCCGAGTTCTGCTATGCCATTTTGCAGCGCACCCATCTGCGACGCTCGAGCCTAAAGAGCGCCAATCTGCGTAAGGCAGACTTCTGTGGGGCCAGACTGCACTATGTAGACGCCTGGGGTGCCCATCTACCAGACGGGCGGCAGGCTAGAAGTACCAATGATTTGCTGCCTTTTACCTGGGGACGCTGTCACAGCAACGAAGTCACCGTAGCGTACCAGAGGTTGCCAGAGGGTAGCTAGCTCAGGCTAGTCAGTCAGCCACTGAAATGGCGAAGCCAGGTAGCACCTGACCCGTTGCCACGGTTTGCTCAGCTGTGTAGATCTGCTGATGCTCGGCGGTGACGACAATAGTCCACTGGCTCTCAGGATCAATCAGCCAGACCTCTAGCCCACCCGAAGCCAAATATTGCATCGATCCATTCCGTTCCATTCGGTGGGTTCTCAAGCCAGGCTTCTAAGCTTGAAGGCGCAGCATAGACAGAGACGGCAACCATAGGTGGACCTTCTGAATTCGTACTTCTAGTCTAAGCGCGTTTTTTCAGCTGCTTAACGGTGCTCAAATATTGATTCAAAAAGGGCAGACCGCCGATGGCCGGCAGAAAATAGCGAGAGGTACAGAGCAGCCCCAGCGCTGCGCCGGTTGCCGCACCGAAGTAGGGAGCATACAGCGCCACCAGTGCGGCATCGCGGGTGCCGACGCCGGCGAAGGTAAGGGGCAAAAGCCCGGCCAAGATAGCCAGCGGCGAGAGGGCAAAGCTAATCAGCGGCGGTGCCCAGGCATTGAGCGCCAAGATAAATAGCCAAATCTGCAGCAGGTGCAGAAACCATACAAAGATAGACATGCCGGCAACGCGCGCCAGCTGAGCCGGGTCGCCCCAGAAATAGTCGTGCATTTCGCCCCAGGAGGTCTGCAGCGTCTTGAGCTTTTCAGCGACTTTTTTGGGAGCAACGCGCCGGGCAGTGAGAAAGAAAAACTGAGCGAACAGCTTAGAGCTGAGCAGCAGCAGCCCCAGCGTCAAACCGCCTAGAATGCCGACCGTCATGGTCCAGAAGAAAGCATCTTTCTGCGGATAGAGCAGCAGCCCAAAGGCACACCATAGCAGCAGCGACAGCATGTCGCAGGCTTTCTCAAACACCACAATTGAGAGCGAGAGCGAGCCGCTGAGGTGCCCGCGATCGCGCATGAAGTAGGCCTTGGCAATGTCGCCCATCTTTGAGGGCAGCACCATGTTTAAAACGCTGGCCGCCAGGATTAGCTTATTGGCTTCCCACAGACTGAGCTTGGCCCGCGCCGGCATCAGCTGCTTCAGCCGCCAGCCGGTAAAAAACGTGATGGGCACCACCATGCCTAGGCTAATCACCATCCAAGCCGGATTGCAGCTGCGAAAGACTTCAATCAGTCGAGGAAAGTCAATCTTGGTGTAGAGAATGACCAGAATGATCAGACTGACTAGGATTGAAATCAGTCGCTTCATAGCTGACGCTCCAGGATGAGAGGTTGACCGGGCTTGAGCTGCCGCACCTGCGGGGTGAGATCTTGCCAGGGCTGCAGCTGAGCCGGTTGAAAGGTGCGGCTCATCACCACGTAGATGGAAGTTTGGTCGCCGCCGAGCCCTGCGGTCATGACGCTATCCCAGCTATCAGCGCTCAGCTGATCGCGGATGTGCCAGGCGTGGTTTTGCCAGCGCAGCTGTCGCTGAAACCGAAACGGGGCCTCAGTTTTGCCAGTAATCAGCAGCTTTTGCAGCAGCTTGCGAATCAGGTTGGGGAAAAAGCGTCCAACTGAGAGCATGACCACCCGCAAAATCATCAGGTTCAAGGGCGTCATTTGCTTTTGCTTGGCCCAGCCGAGGCTGCCCTCAATCGTGATCAGGTCGTCCTGCACGTCGTACTGGTAGGGGCCAACCAGGTGGCCAACCGCGTTTTTCAGCTTGCCGCCCTCGCGCACCTGCAGCGAAAACTGGGTATCAGACATGATCAGGCGACCGTCGCGGAAGATCTTAAACGCGCCGCCTTTATTTAGCGCCAGATAGAGCTTGGTGTCTTCTCGCTGGTCAACCAGCAGCCGCGCCTCGGGCAGCCAAACCCGACCCAGCTGGGCTGGCTTAGTGGGCGGACGGTCTTCAACGAAGTCTTTCCAGGCCAGCAGATAGTTCCAGGTGTGGTGGCCGACAATGTGGTCGTCAGCGTAGCAGGCCCCAAGCCCCTGAGCGAGCCCTTGCAAAAAGCGATCGTTAAGGCTCAACGCCTCGGGCAGCCAGCGGCCCACGAGCTCAAAGCCGTGGGGAAAATAGTTGTAGGTATTGCGGCTGGTATATTCGCCGCCGTAGGAGCCGTCGGGATGAACAAAGTGCGAGGCCAGAATCACGCCCTTGGCGATCGCAGCTTTGAGCACGCTGCTCTGATTCAGCTCATAGACGCGCGCTAGGCAAGAAATCGTCAGCGTGTGATAGCCAGGGTCGCAGCCTTCATATTCTTGAAACCAGCCTTCTGGATTTTGCCAAGCGAGCACCTGCTCTAGCCGCTGCGCGATCGCAGTCTGCCATTTGTCAGTATTCAGCAATCGCGAGGCCAGCTCTAAACAGAGCACAATCAGCGCCTGATGGTTGGTCAGCCGACCGCTCTCCTGGTGATGGGCCAGCCAGTCGGCCCGGGTTTCAAAGAACTTCAATGCCGTATCGCTGTTGAGCTTCAGCAGCCGATAGCTCTCTAAACAGGCCAGCAGTGAAAACGCCGCTGCCCCACCGGCCCGCTCAAACGGAAAGTAGTCGTCGCAGGAGCCGTCTGGATGCGCACTTTTGGCTGCATAGAGAATGCCGGCCTCAACCCAGGCTTTAACTGCCGGCTGCTGGTAGTAGGGGTTCTCTGGCAGCGGCATATCGTAGACCAGCGCCAAGGGCCAGACAAACTCCTGCGACATACCGCTCGGGAAATCAATAATCTTGTACTGCCAAAAGTTGCGATCAAAGCAGCCGTAGGTGGGGCTGTGCGGGTTGCGATCTTGCAGCGTGAGGATTTTGGGAATTTGATCTAAGGCAGCTTTGGCAAATCGGTCTTTCATCTGTCTCACAGCAACTCCTTCTTCCGCTGCTTGCGCAGGTGCGAGTCAATCTCAGCCCGCCGCAGCCGCAGCTGAATGTCTTCTAATAGCTTGCGATTGACTGACATCAGATCGGCGACCAGGCCGATCACCCAGAGCTGAAAGCCAATCAGGATCAAAATAGCCGACAGGATCAGGCTCGGTACGTGCGATCGCCCGGTCTGCTCAAACCAAAACAGATAGAGCCACAGCCAGCGAATCCCCAGCAGCAGGCCCAGCGCCAGCGGCACCGCCCCAATGATGGTGAAAAATGACAGCGGTCGATAGGTAATAAAAATGCGCAGGATCGTGAACAGCGATCGCTGCACGTAGGACGTGATGCTTTTAACCAGCCGAGAAGGCCGCAGATAGCCGTTCGTGCGAATCGGGACTGAGGCAACCGCCATGCCTTTGCGCCCGGCCTGAATGATGGTCTCTAGCGTGTAGGTATATTCATTAAAGACGTTGAGCTGCATCGCCGCGTTGCGGCTAAAGGCGCGAAAGCCGCTAGGGGCGTCGGCTACCGTGGTGCTGCTGGCGACGCGCACGGCCCAGCTGCCCAGCCTTTGCAGCAGCTTTTTCACAGGTGAGAAATGCTTGATTTCAAAAATGGGGCGTGCCCCAATCACCATCTCGGCCTCGCCCCTGAGAATCGGCTGAATTAGCTTAGGAATGTCGGCCGCGCAATATTGATTGTCAGCGTCAGTATTGACGATGATATCGGCCCCTGCTTTGAGACAGGCCTCTAGCCCCGCCATGAAGCCTCGGGCCAACCCTTGGTTGTGATCGAAGCTCACGATGTGATCGACGCCCCAGTCTTTGGCCACCTCGACCGTGCGATCAAGGCTGCCGTCATTGATGATTAGCCATTCCACCTGATCGATGCCAGGAATTTTGCGAGGCAGTTCAGCCAGCGTCACGCCCAGGGTTGCCTCTTCGTTGTAGCAGGGGATCTGAATAATCAGTTTCATAATGGCGGCGTTGACCGACTGTTAACCGACTGTTGACCGACTTAAGTAAGTATTGTCCTACCCAGGCTGCCCTAATTTTGCCGGACGCCGATAGCCTTGTAGGATTTTCTGCCAGCTCTGGCGCAGCCACCAGCCGCTGCCGCCTACCATCGCTAGCGCGATCGCGCCGCCCACCCAGGTGGGAATCCCAGCCGCCGGTAGAAACCACCACCAGACGGCAACAATGCGCAGCAGCTCGGCCTTAGCCATCTCACCCGGTGCGGGCGGATTGCCTGCGCCCGATAAAATCTCCTGTACCGGTGTCGAAAGGGCTGCCTGCAGCTGCCGGAAGGTGGCACTCCAAACGTTGAATAGCGGTGCCTGGGCCGGATCGCTCCACAGCTCTAAGGTTTGCATCAGCACGTCAGTATCCAAGTCGGCAACCTCGGCATAGTAGCGCTGATAGAAGGCCACCAGCGTGGGCGCATTCACTAAAAAGCCTAAGACAATCAGCCCGATCAGCGGCATCCGCCAGCGGCGACCGAGCAGCCCAACGGTTGCCATCAGCGCCGGCAAAATGGGCACTAAAAAGCGCGGTCCCCAGTTCCAGCCGTTAAAGGCCCAGCCGCTGTGCAGCAGCCAAAAGCTAGCGATCAGGCCAAACACCAGCACAAATGCAGGCTTTTGCTTTTGCCACAGCAGCCACAGCCCCACCAGCGCCAGCAGCGTTGGCGGACAGTACCAAAACAGGCCGCCGCCCGCCCCCGGACTAACAAGCTGCCCCAGCGCTCGCATAAAAAAGCCCTCTAAGCCAAACTGCGACGCATCCTGGCCAGAAGAGGTGAATGAGCCAAAGCGCACGTAGTTATAGAGCAGGTACAGGCCCACGCCCACGCCTGAGCCCACGCAGGGCAGCACCACCCGCCACCAGACCTCGCGCCGGATCAAAAAGTAAAGCGAGATCACCGGCCCCAGTAAAATCCCAGCGGGCTTAGCCACAATGACCAGCGCCGAGAGCAGACTCGTCCCTAGCTGCAGCCGCCGCGATCGCGACAGCGCTAGACAGAGTGCCAGCGTCATCAAAAAAGACAGCAGCGGCTCAGCAAAGAACTCGCGCGCGTAAACCAGTGCGGTGGTGCCAAAGGCATAGCCAACGGCTGCCCAGTAGGCCCCGCGACGCTGAGCCCCCAGCTGCAGCGCCAGACGATAGACCAGTACCGTCGTTGCTGCGGTCAGCACAATATTGAGTACCAGCGCACAGGTGGCCGAGGTGTACTGCGTTGGCAGATTGAGCGCATTGCCGATGGTCAGTCCGGCTGCGACAAACGGCACGGCAAAAATTGGCAGCAGCGGATAGCGAATAGAATAGTACTGCCCATCTGGGCCAAGGATGCCGCCCGAGCCGGCAGGAACCGTGAAATCACCTCGGGTAATCAGCGACTGCGACATATTCAGCATGTCGTTGCCATCGACACCCCAGATTCCTGGCTTCAAAAAGGCGAGCTGAAAGAGCAAAACGCCTAAAAAAAGCCCCAGCGCTACTGCTTTTAGGTTGAAGCTGAGAACGGTATCTGTATGCTCTACAGGAAACTTCCCTGATTTCTGGGTCATGCTTAGATGGTTCGAGACAGTTCGCTACTTCTAGAGAACCCACGACGCTAGCTAGGCGCGCAGCTGCTCACCAGCATAGCCGTTGAATCAAGTGCAACTGATGAAGCTCTGATGAACTCCTACAGGTCGAGCATTGGATTTCAGTAAGATCTGTTGTGAAGCGACGATTGAAGGCTAGTCTCGCCAGAGGGCAATACCGCCCAGCAGCCCCAGCACGTTCGGCACAATTTCGACATTGGCCGGCAGCGTAAAGGTAATTTGCTTGGTTTCGCCGCCGCCAATGTAGAGTCGGTCGTAGTTGAATAAATGCTCTAGTGAGGCAATCGCTTTTTTCAGCCGCCGATTCCACTTCTTCGTGCCGTCCGCTTCTAGGGCCGCGCGGCCCAGCAGTTCCTCATAGGTCTTTTTCTGACGAAAGCGGTGGTGGGCCATTTCTAAATTGGGCACCAGCCGACCATCGACAAACAGGGCAGAGCCAAAGCCGGTGCCCAGCGTGATGACTAGCTCAACCCCCTGACCGGAAATTGCGCCTAGCCCTTGTATATCGGCATCGTTAGCCACGCGCACCGGACGCTCAAGCTGCTCGGATAGCTGCGCGGCTAGATCAAACCGCTGCCAGCTGTCGTGCAAGTTTACTGCGGTATAGATCACACCGCGTCGGACAACGCCGGGAAACCCAACCGACACGCGATCAAAGGTCGATTGCTGGGCCGCCAGCGTCGCGATCGCACTAATGACTGCCTCGGGCGTCGCGGGCGAAGGTGTCTTTTGCCGAGCGCGCTCACTCAAAGGATTGCCCCGCTCATCGAGCAGCATGACTTTAACGCCGCTGCCGCCAATATCAACTGCTAAAGTCGTCAGCTCAGATTTGTGAGATGCCGTCTCTGTCTGTGCTTGACTCACGGTCCCATTAGCTGGAGCGGCGGCCGAAGTAACCTCTGTCATAGCCCAAATATGCCCTTAGAATTCTTCTATTCAGCATCGCGTTTCCAACGCTGCGGCGGCTGAAATTGATAAATATCTTTCAAAACCGCCACCCAGCCGTCAACAACCGAAGCCATAATCCGATCGCCTTTCTCCGAGCTGGCTACGGTGGCATCGCCTAAAACACCGCTCTGACTTAGATCGCGCGTGGTCCAGCTAAAGGGCAGCGCGCCTTCCATACTCAGCAGGCTATCCTGCGGCAGCCCGGCCGGATATTCTTTAACCGCCTTATCCATCTGCACCTGCTCTGGCAAAATCGAGAGCATGACGCTGGTTTCTGCATCGCCCGCATGGATGCCGTAGGCCTTTTCCTGATCGCTAAGGAGCTGCCCTGCCGCATGGGGCGCGTGCCAAACAAACAGAGGAAAGACCGTCAGATCGTCATAGCGCTGATGCAGGTCGCGCGCCACAATCTCGACTATCTGCGGCTGCCCACCGTGCGAGTTGAGCAGCACCAGCTTACGGAACCCAGCGCGATAGACGCTCTCAGCGACCTCAGTGAGCAAGGAGATGAGCGTTGCTGCAGACAGCGTGATTGTGCCTGGAAAATGCCAGTGTTCGTTCGATTTGCCATAGTATAGCGGCGGTAGACAGTAGGCAGGAATCTCAGCTGGCAGCAGCTGCAGCGCCCGACCCACAACGGCAGTACCGATGGCGCTATCCACCACCAGCGGCAAGTGCGGTCCGTGCTGTTCGATTGCCCCAACGGGCTGAATAATCACT
>JAAHIA010000097.1 GCA_010671975.1 Leptolyngbya sp. SIO4C1
AAGCTCATAGTAGACAGCCGCAATATGCTTGCAGGGATTTTTCGGGTCAGGGCAGCTACAGCGCGAATGTACGTCTGAGAGCGTAAAGGGAAACAGGCTTAGGCCGTTAGCCGTAAAAACCTCTTCAATATTGGCTGGCATCTCACCGGCGAGCAGCTGCGCCGAGTAGATCGCCTGCTGCGAAAGCGTCTCGATCACATAGCTCCAGTCTTCATCAGAGAAGCGATCAATCCAAATCGAGAGCTCATAAGGCTCTGGCGCTGTCCCCTGCACTTTGGCATACACCTTGGCCTCCTTAAACTCAAGGCTGAGAATATGCCCCTCGCGCGCATAGCGCCGCCCGCGCTCCAGCCGCTTTTTAAAGCGATAAGAGTTAAGCAGGTCGACCCACTGCTGCACCCACCAGGCTTCGGAATCGATGCTGTAGGCGTCGGTTGGTTGAGATTGATAGGCGGTCATAGGTTGGGGAGGGTTGAGAGAAGAAGATGGGGTAGGGTGGGGAAAATGAGGAAGATGAGGGGAGAACTAATATTGAGCCTCCAAAATCTCAAACCCAGAATCCAAACTACTTGGGCAGCTGACTCATCTTTTCTAGATCCAACACCTGATCAAGTTTATCTGCGTCCATCATGCCGTGTTCGAGTACGAGCTGGCGGAGAGATTTGCCGGTTTCTAAGGATTCTTTGGCGATCGCAGCGGCATTGAGATAGCCGATATGTGGATTGAGGGCCGTTACTAGGGCAAGGCTGCCCTCGGCATAGTCACGACAGCGCTCGGGGCGGGCGGTGATACCTTGCAGGCAGCGCCGATCGAGAACACTGAGCGTATTGCCAAGAATTTCGATGCTGTGGATCAAGTTGTAGGCAATCAGCGGCATCATCACGTTGAGTTCGAGCTGGCCGGCTTGAGCAGCCAGCGCCACGGCCTGATCGTAGCCCATGACTTGAAAGCAGACCATCGAGGTCATTTCAGCCATCACCGGGTTGTACTTGCCAGGCATGATTGAGGAGCCGGGCTGGACGGGCGGCAGCTGAATTTCTTTGAAGCCGGTCTTGGGGCCAGAGTCGAGCAGACGCAGATCGTGGGAAAGTTTGACGAGGTCTTGGGCCAGATTGCGCAGGCTGCTAGAGACGGCAACAAAGGGAGCCATGCTCTGCATTGCGGCCATCAGGTGAGGGGCCGTGGTCAAGGGCTGCTCTATTAGCTGACCGAGCAGCTCAGCGACGCGGTGACGATAGCGCGGATGCGTATTTAGGCCGGTGCCGGCAGCGCTGCCGCCCAGCCCCAGCGCGCTCAGGTCTGCCGCCGCGTGCTGAATGCGGTGCTGGTGATCGCCAAGGATGGTTTGCCAGGCGCGGAAGGTTTCGCCGAGACGCACGGGCACGGCATCCTGCAGATGGGTTCGGCCAGAGCGCACCACGGGTTGAAACTCGCTGGCTTTAGTTTCTAGAGTGGCGATCGCACCGATCAAGGCCGGATAGAGCGTTCGATCTAGCGCCAGCAGCGCCCCTACCCGAATCGCAGTAGGAATCACGTCGTTGGTCGACTGTCCGTAGTTGACGTGGTCGTTGGGGCTGACGCGAGCGTAGTTGCCCTTGGCGTCTCCTAGCAGCTCTAGGGCACGATTGGCTAGCACCTCGTTGATATTCATATGGTGCGAGGTGCCGGCCCCGGCCTGATAGACATCGACCACGAACTGATCACGATACTGCCCCTGCAGGATTTCGTCGGCGGCCTGCACGATGGCTTGGCTAATATCAGCCGGGATGCAGCCCAGCTCGCCATTGGCGATCGCGGTCGCCTTTTTAATTAAAACGCAGGCATCA
The DNA here is from genome assembly GCA_010671975.1 of Leptolyngbya sp. SIO4C1. Lineage (GTDB taxonomy): Bacteria > Cyanobacteriota > Cyanobacteriia > Phormidesmidales > Phormidesmidaceae > SIO4C1. The sequence goes on from JAAHIA010000097.1 coordinate 1,827, forward strand.
ACGTAGGTGGGCAGCGGCTTAATCCCGCTGATGGGAAAATTTTCTAGCGCTCTTAGGGTCTGAATGCCGTAGTAGGCTGATGCCGGCAGCTGGCGCTCGCCCATCGAGTCTTTTTCAGTGCGCTCGGCGGTGCGGTTGGCTGGAGTGGCGGCATCGGTCATGGCAGCACCTGTTTGAGTCAGCTCCTTATTTTAGCGCGACAGCGATGTCCTCGCCGATCGAGCATTAACTGAGAAAGCAGCCGCTATAGTGATTTTAGGCGACCGATTGGGTCCTAATTTTGCATCTGCTAACGCATGGCGAGAACTCCCACCCTCACGTTTGATCGCGGTACCTTAATCTTGCATCCGCCGCCGCGCGGTCGCGGCTGGATTGAACATGCCGTTTGGGACGACCGAATTGAGCGGTTTCGGATTCCAGCCAGTCAGTATCGCGGCCTGGTTGAGCAGCTACGACGCGAGCAGACGGCCTTTCAGGATAAAGCCGCTGCGTTTGATACGCTCGATCTGACCCCGCAGCAGACGCTCTCACCCTACCCGCATCAGCAAGAGGCGCTACGGGCCTGGGTGCAGCAGGGCTGGCGCGGTGTGGTCGTCTTACCTACCGCTGCTGGCAAAACCTACCTGGCTCAGCTCGCCATGCAGGCAACGCCGCGTAGCACGCTGATTACGGTGCCGACCTTGGATTTGATGCACCAGTGGTACGCTCAGCTAGAAGCCATGTTTCCGCAGGTGGAGGTGGGGCTGCTGGGGGGCGGCAGCCGCGATCGCACCCCTATTTTAGTGGCCACCTACGACAGCGCCGCCATTCACGCAGAGACCCTCGGCAACTGTTACGCACTGCTGATCTGCGATGAGTGCCACCATCTGCCTAGCGACTTTAACCGAGTCATTGCTGAATATGCGGTAGCTCCCTATCGGCTGGGGCTGACGGCCACACCAGAGCGCACCGACGGTCGCCATGCCGATCTCGAGACGCTGCTAGGGCCAGTGGTCTACCACAAAACAGCGGCAGAGCTGTCCGGGCAGGCGCTAGCGCCCTATCAGATCGTGCAGCTGCGCGTGCAGCTCTCAGCTGAGGAGCGGACCCGCTACAGCGAACTGATTCAGCGGCGCAATGACTTTCTGCAGCAGTCAAATATTTGGCTAGGCAGTACCGACGGCTGGAAGCGCTTCGTGCAAATGAGCGCTCGATCTCGAGCCGGGCGGCGCGCTATGCTGGCACATCGCCAGGCCAAAACGCTGGCGCTGGGTACTGCCGGTAAGCTGCGCGTGCTAGAGGAGCTGCTAGCGCGCCACTATCCGGAGCGCACCATTATCTTCACCAACGACAACGCTACGGTCTATCGCATCTCCCAAGACTTTTTAATTCCAGCGATTACGCATCAGACGCCGGTCAAAGAGCGGCATGCAATTTTGCAAAACTTTCGTACGGGTGACTACAAAGCGCTCGTGGTGTCTCACGTGTTAAACGAGGGCGTAGACGTGCCGGAGGCCCGCGTGGCCATCTTGCTCTCGGGTAGCGGCTCTACCCGTGAGTATATCCAGCGGCTAGGCCGCGTGCTGCGCAAGGGCGATGGCAACAAGCTAGCACTGCTCTACGAAGTAATTGCTGAAGAAACTACCGAGGAAAATATTTCATCGCGGCGGCGACAGACGTCCCCTCGGCAGCTGTCAGTCGTGCAGCCCTACGAGACCACTCAGACTGAGCTGCCGCTAGCCGCTGAGTCGTCAGCAGCCTGGGACGACACCGACTTACCCTATTAGCGCATCCGTATCGCTCACAAATTCGTGCCTTTTGAATCTAGCGAGAGGTAGATTAAGCCAGCCGTTAAATCTATTAGCTTGAAGCTATCTGACGTTTACAATTTTTAATCTATGAAAACAGCACTGTTCCCCCGTCTGCTCTTAACGATTGCCGCTACGGCCAGCGCCGCTGCGATCGCGCAAACTGCCTCAGTCGCGATGCCCACGATGAATTCAGCCAGCGAAGCCCGGCTTCTGGCCGACAATCACGGCGGCATGTCAGAGGAAATGGGATCTGAAGAGATGATGAGCCCGGAAGAGATGGACTCTGAAGAGATGATGAGCCCAGAAGAGATGGACTCTGAAGAGATGATGAGTCCGGAAATGACTTCAGAGCAGGGCACTACGACCATTGCAGAGATTGCCATGGCCAACGACTCTTTCGACACGCTAGCCCAGGCCCTACAGGCGGCCGGACTGGCCGAAACCCTCGGAAGTGAAGGCCCATACACCGTCTTTGCCCCAACTGATGAGGCCTTCGCTGAGCTACCAGAGGGTGCCCTAGAATACTTACTGCAGCCAGAAAATAGAGGCGTTCTGCAGCAGGTCTTGAAATATCACGTCGTACCGGGCGAGGTGATGGCTAGTGATCTGTCTGACGGTGGGCTCGACACGCTTAGCGGCGGGCTGGCCGTGCGCGTTACCGATGAGCGCGTCATTATCAATAACGGAAGCGTTGTGCAACCCAATATCGGTGCTAGTAATGGGGTCATTCACGTGGTGAGCCGAGTGATGCTGCCGATTGCGGTTCGCGAGCAGCTGATGGCCGCCCTAATGGCACAGCAGTAACCTGCAGATGGTGTTTAGGCTGTCAATGACGCTGAGTTTTCACCCAGTCCAGTGCTGCTGCCGCTGAGTTCAGACGGCCTTCTGCTTGGGCCAGCTCAATTTCGCTGAGCAGCTCGCCGATCTGCGGTCCCGGCTTGAGCTGCAGATGCTGCATCAGGTCGCGGCCGGTCAGCAGCGGTCGCGGATGGGCAATGGGATCATCACCGATTAAATAGCGGTCAAACAGCGCTTCTACTCTGGCTTGAGGTACGCCCTGCGCGATCGCAGCCAGCGCCACGGCTGGAAGGCTGCTGCCCACGGACTTAAAGAAAAAGTGGGCCTCGCAGCGCGATAGGTGCGAGGCTGCGAGCTGCTCTAGATAGGGCTGAGCCTGAATAACTTTCAGCACGGCCTGAGTTTCGCTGCGACTATATTTCAGTCGGGCTAGCTGAGCTTCTGCCAAATCAGGCTCGGCTGGCAAAATTTGCGTCAGCTTCGCTGCCTTAATCCAGCTGCGGTAGTGCCCAGCCGGCACCGGCGACTTCCAGGTCTGTAGCTGCTGAGCATAGTCGGCGCGGGGCTTGAGCCGCTCGACGGCTCGATCGATGGCCATCAGCTGCTGCAGCTGCGCATCGCCCAGCTGAGGCAGCCAAAAGCTGAGCACCCCATCTTCCCAAGCCAGCCGCAGATAGCTGGTACCGCTCGGCTGGCTCAAAAGCGCGTCGATTTCATGTCGCACCCGCTCGGCCGCCACTCGATCGAGCCGGGCGGCCAGCTGACGAATCGCGGCGCGGGTGCTAGGCGCGATCGCAAACTGCAGCTGGGCCGCCTGACGATAGGCGCGCAGCAGCCGGAGCGGGTCGTCGGCTAGGTTTTCAGCACTGACCATCCGCAGCGTTTGATGCTCTAGATCTTGAATGCCCGCCAGCGGATCGATTAGGGCGTTGGTCTGCGGGTGATAGGCAATGGCATTAATCGTGAAGTCGCGCCGACGCAGATCGGTCTCTAGCGTCGGGCCAACCTGCTGTGCGAAGTCAATCGTAGCTCGCTCAAACACGGCGCGGGCAATCTGGTTTTCGGTATCGAGCACCACGAAGCCAACTTTGTAGCGTTTGGCAATTGTGCTGGCTAGCGCGATCGCACCTTCTGGTAGCACAAAGTCAAGGTCGAGGTAGTCTGCCTGCCGATGCAGCAGCGCATCGCGGACGCTGCCACCAACGAGATAGGCTGTTTCTGGCAGTAGATCAATCGCAAACGGCCAGGTTTTCGGGGAAAGCGCAGACGCCATGAGAGCAGACTGTAGGCAGCTAGGCGGTAGGCAACTATTCAGCGGACGCAGTAAATCGAGGTTCGGCAGCTGGGACATTCAAAACGATGAGACAACATCTGCGCCGTCTCCTCTCTAGCTTAGGCGCTTCTCGCGCAGGGAGCTGACACGCAGCTTTTCATTTTGCAACATCGAGGCAGCTTCTGAGAAGCGTTTCTGCAGGTCGATTAAAAAATTGCGCTAGATTAACTATGAACGGGCAGTCAAAGGGGACTGTAGGTATGTGTATTTGCGTCAATTGCCATTACGTAGATCGCTGTGTGACCTACCATGCGGTAGAGGCCAATCATCAGCAGCCGCATCTGACAGACCATCCCGATTTTGAACCGGTCAGTCCGACCATCAATGCCAATATCATGCCGCCGAAAGCCTACGTTGAGGGCGATCGGATTCTGCAGGACGGCGACTTTGGCTTCGAATATGACGTGGTGGGCTGTGAAAGCTTTCAATCTGAGATGGGTAAGTGGGCTAAGCTGCGTCCGGGTGAAGCTGTGCCTACGTGACTTTTTGCCTCAACCCGAGCTGCCCTCAGCCGCAAAATTCAGCGACGGCCGCTGTCTGTCAGACCTGCGGTCAGCCGCTCTTGCTCGCTGGGCGCTATCGACCGCTGCAGCTGATTGGTCAGGGAGGGTTTGGGCGAACGCTGCGAGCGGTGCAGCTTGAGACAGCAGCAGACTGCGTGATCAAGCAGCTGTTTTGGGACAATCGACCGTTGGAAACGCGCTCTGCTAGGTTTCAGACCGAGGCGGCGCGACTGCAGCAGCTAGGAGAGCATCCTCAGATTCCACAGCTGTGGGAGGCTATCGAGGACGAGACCGGTCAGTATCTGGTTCAGGAATATATTGCCGGGCCAACGCTGGCTGCTCTACTGGCGCAGCAGGGACCTTTTTCAGCAGAGGCCATTCGTCAGCTGCTGACGTCGCTGCTGCCAGTGCTGGAATACATTCATAGCTTTCGCGTCATTCATCGCGACATCAAGCCGGCCAATATCATTCAGTCTGCGACTGAACTGCCAGCGCTGGTTGACTTTGGCGCTTCTAAGCTGGCCCCGCGCCAGGCCACTGCCACTGCAACGGTCATCGGCAGTGCCGAATATACGGCTCCTGAGCAAACCATGGGAAAAGCCGTCTTAGCCAGCGATCTATACAGCCTAGGAGTGACCTGCCTGCATCTGCTCACGGGCGTACATCCGTTCGATCTGTATTCGGTAGCTGAGGAGCGCTGGATCTGGCGCAGCTATTTGCCTCAGCCGATCGATTCACGCCTGGCTCAGGTAGTCGATCGGCTGGCTGCGCGATCGCTGCGAGATCGCTACGGCAGCGCCGATCAGGCCCTAGCAGATTTGCGATCGCGCAGCTGGCAGCTGCGGCCCTCTCGTCCTGCGAAGCCGACGGCCACAGCGCTAGCACCCAGTCGGCAGCCCTGGCAGCGCCGCTATCGGCTTACCGAGCCCATCGGGATCTCTCACGCGGTAGCCGTCAGCCCGGATAGCCGAACGGTGGCTACTGGCAGCGCCGACGGGACTCTCTACCTGTGGGAGCTCAGTACCGGCAACCTGATTCACACCTTTGCCAAGCAGCGCCTCTTTGCTAGCCAGGGCCATGCCGATCAGATTAGCGGTCTTCAGTTTCACCCAGACGGACAGCGCCTCTACAGCGCCAGCCATGACGGCACAATCAAGGTCTGGAGCCTGCCAGACTATCGATTGCTCAAGACGCTACCTCAGCCTGGCTGGATACCTACCGCTGTGGCCGTATCTAGTGACGGGCAGTGGCTGGTGGGCGCAGGCGGAGCAGGGCAGCTGATGGTTTGGCAGACGGCAGCGCTGACGCTCGAGCACCGGCTAGCACAGCATCAAGACTGGGTTAGCGACATAGCGATTGACGCGGCCAGTGAGCAGGTCGCCAGCGTCAGCTGGGACGGCAGCGTGCGCTTGTGGCAGCTGTCAAGCGGTCGACTGCTGCAGACGATCAAAGCTCACAGCGGTCGCATTCACGCCCTGGCGCTGCATCCTACCGGCAGGCACGTCGTCAGCGGCGGCAAGGACGGTCAGGTCAAAGTTTGGCATTTAGGGCCACCGCTCACCTGCGATACGCTTCATACCGCACCGGATAGCGTGACAGCGCTGGCGCTGAGTCCAGATGCCCGGCTGCTAGCGGTAGGCACAGAAGGGAACGTTTTAAGCCTATGGCAGGGCACAACCGGCAAGCAGGTATCGCGGCTAGCACACGGCTGGGGAATAGTTGCGATCGCGTTTGCCCCAGATGGTAAAACCCTCATTGCCAGCAGCCGCGATCAGACGGTCTCGGTTTGGCAGTTAGCCGGTAAGCTATGAGACCGTAGAGACCTGCTGGTCTAGCTGATTGAGTCTGAAAAGTAAGCCATATGACCTATCAAACTCCGGCACCGCTGCGACCCGGCGACCTGCTCTATGTGGTGGCCACCAGCGGTGCACTGCGAGAGCTGACTGCCTTTGAGCAAGGAATTGAAATTTGGCAATCGCGCGGCTATCGGGTCGAGCGCTGTCCAGGCTACGACGACAGCTGGGGCTATCTGGCTGGCACCGACGCAGCGCGGCGAGCACAGCTGCTGATGGCGCTGCAGGATCCTGACTGCCGAGGCGTGCTCTGCGCCCGAGGCGGCTATGGCGGCACCCGGCTGTTAGAAAACTGGCGCTGGCCAGACGGCGATGCCAAATGGCTAATTGGCTTTTCTGACATCACCAGTCTGCTTTGGAGTCAGCTTAAACAGGGAATTTCAGGCGTGCACGGGCCGCTGCTAACGACGCTAAGCCAGGAGCCAGACTGGTCTACAGAGCGGCTATTCAACTGGGTAGCGCAGCAAACTCTGCCGCCGCTGCAGGGAGAAGGCTGGGTCGCAGGTCGGGCAGTCGGACAGCTGCTGCCTGCGAATTTAACAGTGGCTACCTGTTTGCTCGGCACGCCGCACGAGCCAGATCTATCCGGCACCATCCTCGCGTTTGAAGATGTGACCGAAGCCCCCTACCGGCTCGATCGCATGCTCACTCACTGGCGCATGCTGGGGCGACTAGAGCAGGTTCGCGGCGTTGCACTGGGTCGCTTTAGCCACTGCGAAGCGCCACGACAGCCGAGCTTTACGGCTCTAGAAGTGCTGCGCGAGCGGCTCAGTGATTTGAATATCCCGGTCGTGGCTAACCTGCCGTTCGGGCACGATGGGGTCAACGCTGCCCTGCCAGTTGGTTTAGAAGCCTGCCTAGACGGCACAACCGGGCAGATTTCCTTTCCGTCATACGAATCCTCCGGCACAATGAGAAAGCAGGCGTGAGAGAGCGGGCGTGAGAGAGCAAACCGTTCAGCTAAAGGCTAAAGGCTAGAGGCAATGGCCAGAGGCAATAGCTAGATAAAGTAGCCAGATTAAGCGTGCTACCAGACAAACACTCTATTGGACAAAGGCAGTGGTCCCTTTAAGCGATAATAACCCCACTCAAACAACGCCCTACGTAGTCTACGGGCTGGTAGCGCTGAACGTAGTGATTTTTCTCTACGAGCTGATGCTGCAGACGATGCCGTCAGATGCGGCGCTGCAGCAGTTTTTTAACACCTGGGCAATTGTGCCGCAAGAGCTTACCGCTAGCTTTACCGGTCAAGCAGCTGCGCCTGCGAGTGAATGGCTGACGCTGATCAGCTCGCAGTTTTTGCACGGCGGCTTTCTGCATATTGCGGGTAACATGCTCTACCTGTGGATCTTTGGTAACAACATTGAAGATCAGCTAGGCCACGTCAAGTTTTTAGTGTTTTATCTTGCCTGCGGAGTGCTAGCGGGGTTGGCACAGTGGGTCTTTGCACCGCTCTCAGATGTCCCAACGCTGGGGGCAAGCGGCGCGATCGCAGGCGTTATGGGGGCCTACATTATTCGCTTCCCTCGAGCGCAGATCCTCACGCTGCTGCCGCTGTTCTTTATCATGACCACCGTGCGTCTGCCGGCTATCTTTTTTCTGGGCTGGTGGTTTATTCAGCAGGCGCTCTATGGCGTTGCTAGCTTGGGCGCTCAGGCCGACATGGGGACCGGCGGCGTTGCCTACTGGGCGCATGCGGGCGGCTTTGTCTTTGGCTGCATTCTAGGGCCGGTGCTGGGCCTCTTCGCTAAGACACGACCGCGTAATGTTAGATAGTCCGGATAGTTAGATAGTCCGGATAGCTCAGCGAGACGAATACAGCTAGGCAAATATAGCGGGGCAAGTGTAACGGGGCAAATGTGATAGGGCAAATATAATGGAATCAATACAGCATAGGCCGCGAACGGGCCGCTATTCTAACGCGAAGGCGTAGCCATCTTCCTGAACGCTATCTAGTCTCGCTACCCCCTCATAAGTTTCCCGCTGTCCCTGGTTGAGAATGGTCAGACTGTAGTCTACCGCAGTGATTGCTGCCCCCGAGCAGGGGATAGATAGCACCACATAGGCGCTATACTGACCGGCCGGCGCGCCGCCGGTGGGCCAAAAAATATTTTCTACCGGGGCAGCGCTCGCCGTCTCGCAAAAGGCGTTGGCATCCACATCTAGCTGCCCGCCTGAGCTGACGGTCGGGTTGAGATAGCTGACTTGCTCACCGGCTGGGTCTACCACCACTAGGTCGAGATCGTCGCTAGTGTCCCAGCGCAGCGTCACCTGGACGTCGCCCGTTTGCAGCACCGGCGAGGCAAGCTCGCTGTTGCTGGTTTCACACAGGATTGAAAGATCGTATAGCTGACCACTGTCATCTTCGACATAGCAGCCGCTATGCGTTTGAGCAGTCGCGCTAGTAGAGAAGCCCAGAAGCGCGATCGCGCTCAGCGCCATACAGCTCCCTAAAATAGCAGCGCTGGCTGGCATAGCTTGGCGAGTAGAATACCGCATTTTCTGACGCATTTTCCTCAGATAAAGCAAGAACGAAGCAAGAACGAAGCAAGAACAAATTAGATAAACTAGACACAGGCCAAACAGATGTGCTATCCAAGTGAGCACATTCGCAGATAACCACCTATGGGCTCTTCTATCCTCGCCATCCTATCGCTGATTGTGATTGGCTACAGCGTCAGCTCGGTTCGCATTGTTAAAGAAGGTAACGAAGCCCTAGTTGAGCGACTAGGACGCTATCGGGCGACGCTCAAGCCCGGCTTAAGTTTTATTGTGCCGTTCCTAGACACGGTTGTCTTAGAGGATACCCTGCGGGAGCAGACGCTTGACATTGAGCCACAAAAAGCAATTACCCGTGACAATGTCACGCTTAGCGTCGATGCGATTATCTACTGGCGCATTCTTGACTTAGAAAAAACTTTCTACGCAATTGAAGACGTTGAGTTTGCAATCAAAGAGCTGGTGATCACCACGCTGCGATCGGAGATCGGCAAGATGGACCTGCAGAGTACGTTCTCTTCGCGCGAAGCTATCAATAAGGCAATGCTCGATGTTTTAGATGAAGCCACAGAGCCCTGGGGCGTCAAGGTAAATCGAGTCGAGGTGCAAGAAATTGAGCCGCCTCAGGCCGTCATCGACTCAATGCAGCAGGAGCAGGCAGCGGCAATCAAGAAAAAAGCCGCCATTCTAGAAGCAGAGGGCACGGTGGAATCGATGCGGCTGCTGTCCCAGGCCCTAGATCAGACTGAAAATCGCCGCGATGTGCTTAATTTCCTACTGGCGCAGCGGTATGTTGAGGCCAACCAGAAGCTAGGCGAAAGCGAGAATTCTAAAGTGGTCTTTATGGATCCGCGTGCGCTTACCGAGGGGCTGGTTGATCTAATGAATGAGATGCCGTCTGAGGGCAAAAACTAGCCCGCTGCTTTAGCGATCGCACATTAAGATAGAAGGCGGTGTCACCGCTGCCAACTATGACTTCTCCTGCGATCGCGTCCTCACCTGCTCGCCCTGCTCAAACTGAAACCCTCAGCCCCCTGCTAGGTGCCTCGCAGCAGCAGCTAACCGACTGGGTACAGCAGCAGGGACAGCCCGCCTATCGCGGCAAGCAGCTGCATCAGTGGCTCTACAGCAAAGGGGCGCGATCGCTCAGCGATATTACCGTGTTTCCCAAGCAGTGGCGGGCTCAGGTTGCCGAGGTGCCGGTGGGGCGATCGCGGCTGCACCACCGTGCCGTTGCCCCCGACAGTACAGTCAAATTTTTGCTGCGCCTGACTGACGGGCAAATCATTGAAACAGTCGGCATCCCGAGCGAAAAGCGGCTCACCGTCTGCGTATCTTCTCAGGTAGGCTGCCCAATGGCCTGCGACTTTTGCGCTACCGGCAAGGGCGGCTTCCTGCGCAACCTAGCGGCACACGAGATTATCGATCAGGTGCTAACCGTGCAGGAAGACTTTCAGCAGCGCGTTAGCAACATTGTCTTTATGGGCATGGGCGAACCGCTGCTGAATATCAAAGCCGTTGTGGCAGCGGTTCGCAGCTTTAACCGAGACATTGGCATTAGCCAGCGCGCAATCACCATTTCAACGGTCGGCATCCCTGGCCAAATTCAGCGCCTGGCAGAGCACCGTCTGCAAACGACGCTGGCAGTCAGCCTCCATGCCGCTGACCAGGCGCTGCGCGAGCAGCTCATTCCTAGCGCCGAGCGCTATCCGCTGGAGCAGCTGCTCGCAGACTGTCGAGACTATGTGCAAATCACCGGTCGCCGCGTCACGTTTGAATATATTCTGCTAGCTGGGCTCAACGATAGTGAAGCGCAGGCCGCAGCGCTAGCGCAGCAGCTGCGCGGCTTTCAGAGCCACGTTAACCTGATTCCCTACAACCCAATTGCAGAAGTTGCCTACCAGCGACCCAGTCGTAAGCGCGTGCGCGCTTTTGAGCACTGGCTGCAGCAGGCTGGCACCGCTGTCAGCGTGCGCTATTCGCGCGGCTTAGAAGAAGCTGCCGCCTGTGGCCAGCTGCGAGCATCACAGGCGCAGCCCCAGGCTATGAGAAAAGTAGAAAGCGTTAGCGCAAAGCGCTAATACGGAGCAGTCAGCTACAGCAGTCTGATATAGCAATCCCCTCGCAAAAGTATTGCAAAGGGGATTTAATTAGCTAAGTGATGTTAACTGTGCAATGAGCGACTAAATCATTAGCCAAAGTTGATTAGAAGACTTACTTAAAGGCTGCAGGTAGTTGACGAAAAACCAGGTGCATAGGCTTCAACAACGCGGCCTGTTTCTTGACAAGTAATCAGTAAATAGTCGCAGTGATAGCACTGCGTCCGAGTCAGACGCTGATCAATTAGATGATGTCGCTCTGCCTGTTTACCACAGTTAGGACAGTAAATATCTTGAGAAATGACGGCCATATCGGTTGCTCCATGCTGACTTTTGTATTATGGCAACAAAATTCTTAATCGGCCATTCCTCGAAAGACAGAAACAGGGCGGGGATCGCCTGCTGTGCAACCGATCCCCATTATGACGAAAGGCGTATACCAGCAAGGTTCAGAGCTTACGAATGAAGACTCGAACCCTCTTAAAACTGTCCAAAAGCTCACAAAAGTTATTTCTAATCTAAAGGAAATGTTTAGATTTGTATCTT
>JAAHIA010000098.1 GCA_010671975.1 Leptolyngbya sp. SIO4C1
GCTTTGACTAAAAACTTGGCTTTGATTCTACAGCGAATCTAAATTACATAGAGAAATTCTTTCAAAAAGGACTTTAATTTTTTTATTACTGGCCACATATTAAAAATATAAATTGTTCACATCTTCATAGTTTGCGAAGTTTTCGTAATCCTGTTCATCTTCTACACTGAAATTTTCTAAATTTAAGCTTGAAACAGCAGCATTTTCAATATCTACCTGTAAAGCTATAATTTTTTGATCCAGCATGTATATTTCTCTCTCTATATCGTTTTTTTGCTTTTCTAATTCAATCTTCTCAAGTTGAAGGCTACGTAGCTCATTTTTTAGTTCTTCAATATCTGACATAAGTAAGTTGCAAATTTATCTAAACAAAGGTTTACTTGCAACTTACAGATTAGAAAGTTTCTATCCGGAAAAATTTTTTAAAGAGTATTAAACTACTCTTCGTTTACAAAGACATCTCATCTATTAACTACTCTTTCATCTTTTCTTCTGGGATTGCTGGTTACAGTTTTCTAGTTTGATAAGGCGACGCTCTATCTCTAACCTTTCTAGTAGAAGCTGCTTGAACTGTCTTTTCAGCTCTTCCTGATGTGACACTTGCGAAGTTTGCTTATCTTGCATGAGACGAAAAGTATAGTACAAAAATACCATAATCTTACATGGTTGATTTGAGCAAGTCTTGATTACTTGCCGTTACAATCCCCTGCTGCGCCGCCCACTGCTCAATATCCTGCCGATTGATCGCCGCCGCCATCAGATCCGCAAACTGATCGGGCGTGCAGGCAAAGGCCGGGCTGCCCAGCGCCGCAAATTTAGCCGCATGGTCATGGTCGTAGGCCGGAGCGCCTTCGTCATTCAGCGCCAACAGCGTAATCAGCTGCACGCCGGAGCTGACCAGCGACCCCACCCGCCGCAATAAGTTCTCCTGGCTGCCGCCCTCATAGAGATCGCTGATCAGTACCAGAATCGTCTCAGCTGGCTGTCGCACCAGCCCCTGACAGTAGCTGAGCGCCTGGTGAATGTCGGTGCCGCCGCCGAGCCGCGTGCCGAACAGCACCTCAACCGGATCCTGCAGCTGCTCGGTCAGATCGACCACGGCGGTATCAAACACCACCAGATTTGTACTCACCGCCGGCAGCGAGGCCATCACGGCGGCAAAGAGGCTGGCATAGACCACAGAGGTTGCCATCGAGCCGCTTTGGTCGACGCAGAGAATGATGTGGCGCAGGCGCGATCGCTTGCGGCCAAAGCCAATTTTGGTCTCAGGAATGATGGTGCCGTAGTCGGGCTGATAGTGGCGCAGGTTGGCGCGAATGGTGCGCGGCCAGTCAATCTCGCTGTGGCGCGGACGCCGGTTACGGGCGGCGCGGTTAAGGCTGCCGGTGATTGCCTGCCGCATCGGCTGAGCCAGCTGACGCATGAGGTCGTCAACCACTTTTTGCACCACCAGGCGAGCGGTTTCTTTAGTCCTCGCGGGGATGACGCTGCTGAGCGAGATCAGGTTCGCGACTAGATGCACGTCGGGCTCGACGGCGGCCAGCATTTCCGGCTCTAGCAGCATTCGCTGCAGGTTCAGCCGCTCTAGCGCATCCTGCTGCAGCATGCGCACGACAGAGCTGGGGAAGTAGGTGCGAATGTCGCCCAGCCAGCGGGCGACGTTGGGGGCTGAGCGGCCGAGCCCACCGCGACGGTCTTTGGGGTCAGCGTCGTAGAGCGCGGCTAAGGCTTTGTCAATCGCAGCGTCAGTATCGCTGAGCAGGCCGCCGCCGGTGCCGTCGGCTGCCTCGCCGCCTAAAATCAGCCGCCAGCGGCGCAGGCGTTCGTCTTGCGGGTCTAGCATCGTTGATGTCTCATGAGAGTAACAGCTCGCTCATCAAGGGCAGAACGGCGTCGGCGCGATCGCAGTCAAACGCAGTCTCTTCTGGCGTTGTTGTCTCACCTGCTCGCACGCGCTCGCCCATCTGTCGCCGCTCCGAGGCTGAGAAGCTGGAGAAGGTGCGGCGCAGCAGCGGCAGCAGCAGCTGGAAGACATGCGGACTCAGGGCCGTGACCCAGCGGTCGATGACGCCCCAAATTGTTTTGTCATGCAGCAGCAGCAGGCCGCTGCCTTTGAGAAACCCTTCTAGCCAGGCGGCGGCCGCCGCCGGCTCTGCCGCCGTCGAGAGGGCAAACTGGAGGCGATTGGCGGCCTCGGTCGCGCTGATTCTGCCATCGTCGAGCAGCAGCCGGCAGCAGCGACCGGCCAGCAGCCCAGCGCGGTCGGCCAGCCTGTGCAAAACGGCAAACCAGTCGTCTTCATGCAGCTGCAGCAGCTTCACGGCGCGGTGCGTTGCCATCAGATGCTCGTCCATCGCTGCAGCTGCATCGTTGTCGAGCGAGGCGCAGGCGGCGGGCAGGCCAATGCAGATACGCGTAATCAGGCCGTCTACCACCGGCTGAATGACCTCCGATTCGGTCTGGCGTACGCTGCTGTAGCGCAAGATTTTGGCCAGCGAGGGTAGCGCCGCCATCAGATGTACTACGTCGCTAGCCACCGCTGCCATTGCCTGCAGCTGGGTCATCAGCGGCGCGATCGCATCCCCCAGCGCTGAGAGAATCACCCGGTCGAGCAGCTGCGTTAGCGCGGGCAGGTTCTCTAGGGCACTGCTGTAATCAACGGCGCGAGCCGTGGCGGCTGCCTCCACCGTATTGCCCCAGCGGGCCGCGTCGATCAGCGCGATCGCAAACTCAGGCTCCCACTGCAGCTGCCAGCCTTCTTTGAAAGTGCCTTGGCCGCTGGTATCGAGCGGTGTGCCCCAGTCAATATCGAGCAGCGTCAGTCGATGCAGCAGATGCGAGCGGGCGAGATCGGTCTCTTTGCGCAGATCGAGCGTGAGCTGCTTTTGCGTCGCCTCGGGTTTCAGCCGCAGCCGCTTTTGCAGCCGCTGCAGATCTTGCTGTAGCGGCACAGTTGGGGAAGCTGCTGGCACCTGGCCCAGGCGCTCACCGACAATCAGCTGCTGGTGAATCAGCCGAAGCGGCGTGCGCTCGCCAAAGCAGAGCACCGCCTGTGTCGCTTCGTTCAGCTCGTCGAGCCCCGGCAGCGGCCGATCGCGCAGCGCCGCCAGCGCCTCGGCTAGCCGCACTGCCTCAATCACGCTGGCTGAGGAGGCATCAATCTCTTTTTCTCGTAGCAGCTGCGCCACCTGCGTCAGCCAGCGCGCCGCGATCGCGTCTGAGTGATGCCAGAGATGGTGATACCAGCCGGGCGAGGCAATGCCCGCACCGTAGCCGCTGCGGTTCGATAGCCGCCCGTAGCTCCAGGGCACCCAGGTCGCTTTCACTTTCAGCTTGGGCAGCCCCTTGAGCAGCGCGTTGTCGTGCTTTACCGCTGGCCAAGGAGCCTGCAGCGCCGGCACGTGCCACGCGCCGCAGACCACCGCAATCTTCTCATAGCCCTCTTTTTGGGCCTGGCGCATGAGCTTGCGCATGTAGGCTTCTCTTTGGGCCTCGCGCGAATGGTCGGGGCCGGGGCCGAGCGCTTCGACTTCGCTGCGTAGGGCCGTCATCGCTTCTGCGATCGCGACAAATACGTCACGGCTATTCTGCCGCTGCTCGATCAGCTGCTCCCACCAGCGTTCGCTGTCGCTGTAGCCGGCGGCCTGCGCCAGCCATCGCAGCGGATCGCAACGAATGAGGGCAGCTTCGTCTGGGCCAGCCTGGTCTGCAGCCTGGTCTGTCTTGGGACGGCGCTCTTCTACATCGGGTTCGGCGGGCTCAGGCTGTTCTACCTCAGATTCGGTCGATTCGACCTGCAGTGCCAGCTGGTGCATCTGCGGCAGGTCGATGAAGCGCACCTCGGTCTGTTCGCTCAGCGCATACTGAATTGCCTGCCACTCGGGAGAGAACTGCGCGAATGGGTAAAACGCGGCCTGCTGCAGCCGGTCGGGCGCATAGATCAGCAGCGCCACGGGCGGCTCCATCTGCGGATCGGCGATTAGCGAAAGCGCGTCGGTGCCGTCAGGCGGACCTTCGACGAGTACGATATCGGGCTGCATTGTCGTTAGCGCCTGTCGCAGGCTGCGGGCTGAGCCCGGCCCGTGGTGACGAATGCCGAAAATCTGAATCTCCGACATTAGGCCAGTTCCCGACAGGCGTGATACAGATCTTGCCAGCCGTCTCGCTCTTTGACGACAGTTTCGAGATATTCGCGCCATGCGATCGCATCCTGCACCGGATCTTTCACCACTGCCCCCTGAATGCCAGCCGCTAGATCTGCCGCGTTGAGCTGCCCATCGCCAAAATGTGCCGCGAGCGCCACGCCGCTGTTGACGACAGAAATTGCCTCGGCCGGGCTGAGCGTACCGCTAGGTGACTTCAGCTGCGTTCGACCATCTTCTGTCTTACCGGCTCGCAGCTCGCGAAAAATGGTCACAACTCGACGAATTTCTTCCAATGCCGGCGCTTCTGCCGGCAGCGCTAGCGCCTCTCCTAAACTTTCAACCCGCTGCTGCACGATACTCACCTCCTCATCTGCGCTGCTCGGCACCGGCAGCACCACCGTATTGAACCGGCGCTTCAGCGCGCTCGACATTTCGTTGACGCCTCTGTCACGGTTGTTGGCCGTGGCAATCAGATTAAAGCCCTTCACCGCCTGTGCGGCCTGATTAATTTCAGGAATTGGCAGCATCTTCTCCGACAAAATCGTAATCAGCGTATCCTGGACGTCCGCCGGCATTCGCGTTAGCTCCTCCACTCGCGCGATCTTTCCTTGTTCCATTGCGCGCATCAGCGGACTCTCTACCAGCGCTTTGCGAGACGGCCCGGCCGAGAGCAGCTGCGCATAGTTCCAGCCGTAGCGCACTGCCTCTTCGCTGGTGCCTGCCGTCCCCTGAATCAGCAATGTCGAATCGCCAGAAATCGCCGCTGCAAGATGTTCTGACACCCAGGATTTAGCCGTACCGGGTACGCCATAAAGCAAGAGCGCGCGGTCAGTCGCGAGAGTAGCGATCGCCACCTCAATCAGCCGGCGATTGCCAATGTACTTTGGCGCGATCTCAAATCCATTCTCTAAGGTGCCGCCTAGCAGGTAGGTGGCGACGGCCCAAGGAGAGAGCTGCCAGCTGGGCGGGCGCTGGCGATTGTCGGCTTTGGCAAGCTCATCGAGTTCGGTGGCGAACTGGTATTCGGCGGTCTGGCGGAGGGTGTTTGGCATAAGGGGTGGATGAGTGGATGGGTGGATGAGTGGATGGGTGGATGAGTGGATGGGATAGGCAATTTGCTAAATCAGGAGAGAACTAGCTGGAAGCTTTGAAGGGGTGGTGAAATGCCTGGCGAAATTTGAGGAGAGAGAGGATTTCTTCAAGTAGATCACCGTAGGCTGGGCGAGGATGGGAGGGGTGGCGGCCGAGGGTGGTTTGTAGCGTGGGTGCAAAAGAGAAGGGCAGCGCGATCGCAATCGGCGCAATCAGGGCTTGGATATGGTAGCTAAGGTAGCTATCGGGCATGCGATCGCTCTGCTGTATGTGATTTAGGAGGATTTGGCTAAAGTCGGTACTCCAGGGACCAGCGCAGCTGCTAGCTGCTTGCAGCCAGTCAAGCCACTGCCGAGCGTCGGTAGGTTCAGGGCGATGGTTCATCAGCCAAGCAGTTTGATGACCAGGCGGCATCGCGGCAAGTAGCGCCGTACGAGACAGGTCTGGTTTAGCAGCAGCATAGTCGGCATCGAGCAGTGCTTCTGCCCAGGCAGCGTTATTCTGGCGAACAGCAGCCTTGGCCCAGCCCTGCAGCAGCGCAGACTGCCAGTGATTCTCTTGCGCGGCGGCAATCAGCGCAGCAGGCTCCTCTGACCAGGCTGAGAGCGGCGTGCGCCCAATCAGCTGCGTCAGCGCCTCAGCGCGTTTACCGGCTTTTTTGCTATGCGGAATACCGTCACGGGTCCAGTCAGCCGGAATCGTCTGAGGCGGAACGATGGTAAGGGAAAATTTTTTTCGAGTATGGCTAAGTTGCATGCAGGCTTGAGCCCGCTCTGCCATCCGCTGAGCCAAGCGAGACTCGGGCAGCTGCGCCAAGAGATCGGCAGCCAGCTGACGAACGGGCTGACTGCGATCGTCTAGCGTAGCTTCCAAAAAAGGCTCATCGGCGTTGCTAAGGCCAGTCTGTAGCGTAGTCAGCAGCCGCTCTCGCTCTTTAGCCGGTTCTCCTGACCGGGCGGCAATAACGTCTCGTGCCGCAGCCGGATCTTGCTGTCGCCACTGCTGTAAGAGCACCGCCCGCACTGCCGGCGTTTGGGCGTGTACACTCGCTAGCGGATCGCAGCGGTCGAAAGTGGCATAGGCCCAGTCCGGATTTTGCTGCGCTAGCCAGTGCCCGCGCCGACCCACCACGGCCAAAGTCTGATCGCGATAAGCGGCTTCAGCTGCACCTGTCTGTAACAGCTTCGGCAGAAACACTTCCGGCAGCCGCTGCTGCGCCGCTGCCATCAGCTCCAACAGCTCAGGCAGCAGCGGATGCAGCGCTTTCCACTGTGTGAGAATCCGCACCAAATGCTGGCTGGTTTCAGCGCTGCAGGGCGGCCAATCCTCTAAGCTGCATCCTGACGGTAGCGATTCTGAAGTCGTTTGCGGCAGCGTCCCTACCTGCCGATGCAGCGCCAGCGCACTGACCGCATCTAGCAGTGCCTTTTCCGGCGACTGCCAGTCTAGCTGCGCTAGCCACTGCGCCAGCGAGCTATCCCCCGTTGGCGGCAGCGGCCGCTGCCGATCTGTTCCAATCAAAGCCGTTGCCACTACCCGCTGCCAGTCCATTTCCTCCGCCCTCCGCCTTTCAAAACACTACCCAGCGCCCCTCAGCCCAGGCCCCCAGCGGATAAAACGTTTCTCCGTCCCATTCGCCGCTGACCGTGACTGGGTGACCGCCGCTGACGGCCAGCAGTTCCCATGTCCAGACCGTTTCTATTGCCAGAGGTAGATAGGCACCGCTCGTCTCCTGCAGTTGCCACTGGCCTTTGCGCTGACAGGGCACGACCGCCTCTAAGATCAGCGGCAGCCTTTCTAACCAAGGATTTTGCTGTAGGGCGCTGGCATAGCGCGCGATCTCAGCCTCAATAGACTGCCCGCCCATGACCCGCTCAGTCAGCTTCGGACCACTATGCAGCTGCTTCACCAGCGCCCGCAGCGGAAAGGACGCTGGATAAAACACCAGATCTGCGTCTATCACCACGCCCGGCACCAGACTGGTATCCAGCGGCTGACTGCCATGGGCAAAGGCAAGCACCAGCGCCGGGCAATCGCTTTGCTCACCCCAGAGCCAGGTGCGCTGCACGTTCAGCCGGTCTTCTTCAATCACGCGCCGACCCAGAATATGCCAGCGATCGCGCTTGGGCTCACCCGTCTCTAGCAGCACCGCCTGATTTTGGGTCCAGCCAATCTGCGATCGCACCTCTGCCTGCAGCGCTGGCGATAGCTTTTCTAGCCGCTGATAGCTCTGCACCAGCAGATGAATCTGACCCAGCTGCCGCAGCAGCCGCTCGACCCAGCCGTCGCCGCTGTAGGGAATTCCAGCACAGGCGCGCAGGCGTCTGGCCAGTCCCGGCGCTTGGGCATCGACCAGCCGAGCCGCAATCTCATCCCAAAACTGATAGGGCTGCGCCTGCACGCTGGCCAGCCCCTGTCGCATCAGATCCTGCAGCCACCGGTCGAGCTCGATGAGGCCGGTTTGAACGTTTGCCTCGCGCTGCTCGCTGCGCTTAGTTTGGGATTTGGCAGCTTTCTTAGCTTCAGCAGATTTAACAGTGGCCTGCTGCGATCGCTGCTCTACCCAATGCTGCACCCAGTCCGGCGGCGCGGCTGTCTCAAATAGTGCTGCCTGTTCTGCCAGCAGTAGCATCAGCCCTAAGCTATGCTTGCAGGGAAACTTGCGGCTCGGGCAGCTACAGCGAAAAGCAGGGCCGCCCTCTACACTTAGATCAATCTGCGTTTGATACGGCTTTTTGCCGCTGCCTCTATATTCACCCCAAACGTGGGTTTCAGCCCGGCCTAGGCTCGACCACTTAGCTGCCGTCGCCAGCGCCTGCCCGTTCTTGGTCGATTTCGCATCGGGCGAAAGAGCCAGTACCTGCGCTGTAGACCAGTCCATGGACATCGAGAGCGACCATTTAATATCGTTCTAAATCGTATTTAGTCTATCTGTACTACAGCGTATACGCAAACCCCTCCACTAGCATCCCTGGCACCGTCAGCCCGCCTAGGTCGCGGTAGCCGTAGCTGCCAACGACCGGCACAAAGGTCTGCTCGCGAGTGAAGTCGATGAGCCGCTCACCCCAGAAGTTATACAGGCTTTCATCAAAGCGCAGATTCTCGATCGGCGCAGCAATTTCGCCGTCCTCCACCCAGAAGCAGGCATAGCGGGTCATGCCGGTGATGCGGCCGTTGGGTCGATCGCTCCAGTTGAGGTAATGCAGGTTAGACACGTAGAGGCCGGTGCCGAGTTCGGCCAGCCCCTGCTCAGTGGGCAGGCTGCCGGCGGCGAGGACGGGCGATCGCAAATATTCGCCGCTCTCGGCATAGGTCGAGTCGATGCCGTATTCCTTGGCGGTGCGGGCGCTGACCAGCGTGTTTTTGAGTTGACCGGCTTCGATCAGCGTCAGCACCGAAGGCGCGAGTTCGCCAAACTGGTTGAATCGGGGCACCTGGCCCTGGGTGAAGTCTTCGCTCAGGCCAAGCTGGTTGGACAAGGTGCGATCGCCGCGCTGAAGCGGACCCAGCGCGCTGCCGCCGCGCCTCAGCGCCGCTTCACTGATTGCGCCCCAGGAAAGTATACTCACCAGATCGGCCACCGCAGCCGGAGCCAGGAACGTCCGATAGTCGCCGCGCGTTAGCGCCTTGCGCGCTTGGGCCATGCGGCTGAGCTGCTGCTTCGAGGCGCTGAGGGTTTTCTCATAGGCAGTGTCATCCCACTCACGGCCGGCGTAGGTCCCTTTAACGGCCTGTCCGTCGGCGGTAAAGAGCGAATAGTCGAGCGTGAAGGTTTCGGTCTCGAACCAGTGACGCGCCCCGGCGGAGTCGGCATAGGCGCGGATGGATTTACCGCCCGCATAGAGTCCGGCAGCATCCTGACCGGCGAGCGGCGGCAGCAGCTGCGGCACCACCTGCTCAGCGCTTAGCAGCGAGCCGCTGTAGACATCGCGGCTGGTGGACTCCGCAGCGGGCAGTACCAGATACGGGTCTTCGGGCAGCTGCGGCAGCTCGGTGCGCAAATCGGCAAGCGCGGCGAGCAGCGTCGGCCAGTCGCTGGTTTTCTCGCCAGTGAACGGGACCGACTGGCTAGCGCTGCGCTGGCTTGCCATCAGCGTCAGCTCAAGTTCACCCTTAGTCACGCTGCCGGTCTGTCGCACCTTGGCACGGTTAAAGCGAGTGAACTGGCTGGTCTCAGCAGTCAGTGTCAGCTTAGTCTGCTCTTTGGCCTGCAGCTGCGGCAGCAGGCTGTCTACTAGCTGATTAAACGGGATCTCCCAATCGTGCGACATTAGCCCACCCCTCCGAACACTTCAATTTGATCAAAAACGCAGACGGGTGCGGCATGCCCGACGCGAATTACCTGATTGGGTTCACCCTTGCCGCAGTAGGGGGTGCCGTAGGCTTGCCAGGTGCTGCGATCGCCCACCTGCGTCAGGCTCTGCCAAAACTGCGGCGTGGTGGCGCGATAGTTGGGGTTGCGCAGCGTTTCGGCTAGCTTGCCGTTGCGGATGCGCTTGGCATATTCGCAGCCAAACTGAAACTTATAGCGCTGATCGTCAATCGACCAGGAGCGATTGGCTTCCATATAAACGCCGTCTTCTAAGCTGCCAATCATGTCCTCAAAGCTGAGATCGCCCGGCTCGACATTAATATTCGCCATGCGGTCAATCGGCGGCCGGTCCCAGGAGGTAGCGCGCGCGCAGGCTACGCCTGCCACCCCGAGTCGCAGCTGGCTTTCATGGCTGCCTAGCCCCCGCTCTAGCCGCCCGTGACGAATCAGATACTGCTTTTCGGCCGTCGCACCGGTATCGTCGAAGCCGTAGCTAGCAAACTGATGCGCCAGCGTTGGGTCAAAGGTGACGTTGAGCCGCTCAGAGCCATACTGCAGGCTGCCAAAATCGCTCGGCTGCACGAAGCTGCCGCCTGCGTAGTTGCGCTCGTCGCCTAGAATGCGGTCGAGCTCGAGCGGGTGGCCGATGCTCTCATGAATTTGCAGCATCATCTGGTCAGGGGCCAGCACCAGCGCCGTGGTCATCTCGGGGCATTCGGCCGCGCTCAGCAGCTCGACTGCCTGCGCCCCCACCTGCTCGACCGCCTGCCACAGGCTTTCTTCGCGCAGATGCTCCCAGCCGCCCTGATAGCAGTGCGCCCCCGGTCCGTTGTGGCTGCGAGTTTGGACCACAGGACCATCCTGGGCGGTGACGCCAAAATGCGTGGTCATGAAGGCAAACTGCTGGTGAATCTGCGTACCGCTGCTGCCGATAATCCAGGTTTCAATCTCGCGCGTGCTGGCGCTGGCGCTGGTTTGCACAATCTGATCGGAAACTTTTAGCTGCTGGCAGATGCGCGCTAGCAGGTCGTTAACTTCGCCGGCACTGAGACTGTTGAGCGGCTTAATAATTGCAGACTGATAGCGCCCCTCAATCAGCGGCCGAATACCAGAGGTAAAGCGATGAATTTGCCAAGGTGCGGCAGCTTTAGCCTGCTGAAAGGCGCATTTCGCAGCGGCCTGTAGCCCAGCCACAGTAAGCTGGCTGGTGGCCGCATAGCCTATTTGCCCATCGACTAGCACCTCGATCATCGCGCCCTGATTGCGATCGCGATGGTTGCGCTCAGGCTTGCCGTCGCGCAGTCGACGGCTGGTGCTCACCTCGCGCAGCGCCCGAATGCCAACCCAGTCAGCAGGTAGGTCAATAGCGTTGAGAGCATCGGCAAGCAGGTCAGCAATGTCAAGTTGGGACGGAGATGCGATCGCGCTCATAGTTTCAGCAAGCTTACTTGAGGATTTTCCTATTGTAGTGACCCGTTTGAAGGGGCTGCTGCCTGTTTCAAAACACTCGTGCGCTGAGAATGCCTGCTTGGCCAGCTGGTGATCGCAATCCCATACATTTAGGGGATGAGATCACTTATTTACGGTCACCAGCCTGGTTTAATTTTAGAAATTCTGCATAATCTGAGCAATTTTTGCGGCTTGTAAGATTGCAGCAGGCTTGCATGGAGCCTGGCTCTACCCATCGCAGCTTCTACCTTGCTAACGCCATCAGCCTCTTAGCGGCGGGTCTTTAGCCGAGCGCTCGCATGAGGACAGATGTAGCCTGCCCTGCCAATCACGCGTAGTTCTATTCATAATGTCTAAGCAAAACGTTATTAGTTTCTTGAATGCCATTGCGAATCGCGAAGCTGTCACTGAGCGACTCAGATCAATCACTTGCTCCTCCGAGCTGTTAGAAATTGCCGCCGAATTTGGCTATGAGTTTACAGCCCAAGAACTGATGGCAGCTCGAGAAAAGTCACCGTCTACCGGTCTCTCTCAGCTGTGCCCGCAGGCGGCGCGATAAGCATATAGACTGTCTTCAGTGAATCCAGCCTGGCGAGATCTGCCTTTTAGATCGACTCGACGACTGAGGCCAGCTTGGCGACCTTGCTGACCGATGGCAATGGCAAGGTCGCGATGGCTGTGCATATCTTTCTGAGGAAATATTTTGCTTTTTATTAAGCTGTGTTAACTTATGCTAAGAGTTGATAAAAATTGACTTTTGATACAGACACGGCACAAAATTGGCCAAGTGCTTTAGCTGCTTACTAGGCAGTGGGGGGCCTATCGAGGTTTTCTCAGCGCTTATCCAAGCTGAAGATCGGGTGCCCTAATCAAAAGGGAACCGCCGTTCATTTAGTCAAAGTTGTGATTCTGAGTACAGTTGACCCGAATGCTGTCGCGGTTGAGCCTGTTGCTCGGCATTGCATTTCATCTATCGTATTTGAGGTAACGCTTTATGCCTTACACCATCGATTCTGCTCGCAACATTTTCCCCAGTACGCTTTCGGCTGACGCAGTTCCTGCCACTATTGCCAGGTTTGGTCAACTCAGTGCAGAGGATCAGCTAGCACTGATTTGGTTTGCCTACCTCGAGATGGGAAAGGCGATTACGATTGCAGCGCCAGGGGCTGCCAACATGCAGTTTGCTGAGAATACGCTAAATCAAATTAAGCAGATGACGCCGATGGAGCAGTCGCAGGCCATGTGCGATTTGGCCAATCGGGCTGACACTGAAGTTTCTCGCACCTATGCCACCTGGACGCCTAACCTTAAGCTGGGCTTCTGGTATCAGCTCGGGGAGTGGATGGAGCAAGGCCTCGTCGCCCCCATTCCAGAAGGGTACAAGCTTTCAGCCAACGCCTCTGCTGTCTTACAGGCAATCAGAAGCTTGGAGTCAGGTCAGCAAATCACCGTCTTGCGCAACGCTGTTGTAGACATGGGCTACGATACCGGCAAGCTAGGCAGCTTTACTCGCGTGTCAGAGCCGGTTGCGCCACCTAAGTCAATGTCGCAGCGGACTCAAGTTTCGATCGAAGGTGTTGCCAATTCAACTGTTCTAGAGTATATGAACAACTTGAATGCCAATGACTTCGATGCCCTAATCGCGCTGTTTACGCCCGACGGCGCGCTACAGCCACCCTTCCGCAAGCCGATTGCAGGTCGTGAGGCGATTCTACGGTTTTTCAAAGAAGAATGTCAGAATCTGAGACTGCTGCCTGAGCGCGGCGTTTCTGAGCCGGCTGAGGATGGCTACACCCAGATTAAGGTGACCGGTAAATGCCAGACGCCTTGGTTTGGTGCAGATGTTGGGATGAATATCGCTTGGCGCTTCTTGCTAAATCCTGATGGCAAAATCTTCTTTGTCGCGATTGATTTGTTGGCATCTCCTAAAGAGCTGCTGAACTTGGTGCGCTAACTCAGAAACGAGGTGGGCTTTGGGTGCTGAGTTTCAAATTTTTGACGGCTCGTTGATTGAGATACGCAGCACTACTAAAGACTTATCGAGTTCTGATGCCTGAGAGAGACGCTAGTTAGCAAAATCCTATTAGCGCTAGGTAAGCAGATTCCCCTGAAATGTTCTGCCCTGTAGAGCATCTCAGGGGAAGAAAATGACAGTCAAGATTAGGTTTGTAAATTCCAGTTTAAGATGACGCA
>JAAHIA010000099.1 GCA_010671975.1 Leptolyngbya sp. SIO4C1
GTCGCCAGTGTTCACTGGCGACTGCGGCTGTCAGACCCCAGCCAGCGCACCTATCACTATCGGGTAACCTACTTTTTAGAAGGCAATCTGCAATACCAGAGCGACTGGCAAGTCTCGCAAGATCCTAGCCTCGTCATCAATGAACCGTTTAGAAACACCCTGACTGTGCGGCTGATTCCCTCGCTGCCTGACGATTTAATTGAGGCCATTGTTGACCTCACCTACGAAGAAAGTGAAACCGGCTATCGACGACAGTTTCAAGAAATCTTCTCACCCGATACCGCTGACGGGATGCGGCGGCGCACGCTCTCGATGCCTACCCTGCTAGCAGAGCCGGCTCCCTACACCTATGAAGTAACCGCTGTGCGCGCCGATGGCTCCGTCTTTCAATCGGATCCGCTGCTCAAAGATGACTCAGCGGTGCTGGTCGCCGATGGGCCATCGGGCAAAACCGCGCGCATTCGCCTCAGGCTCAGTGGCTCTGACGGCCTCATGGAGCAGGTCGGGCTAGTCGCCATTAAAGTCGATCTCACTAGCCTGGGAGAAAATCCGGACCAAGAGTCTGCAATTTTTACCCCCAGCCAGGCCGACATGAAAACCGTCACCCTGATTCGGCCTGAGACGGCGGAGCCCTTCACCTATCGGTACACCGTCACTGGCTATGACCTCAACGGCAATGCCGTGGCGGGTGAAAGCGGAGAGACCTCGGATCTTACCTTGTTTGTGAAAGTTCCTAGCCCGCTTTCTTAGCCAGCGCGAGCGAATTGTTGATAAAGTGAGGGAGACGTGGGAGCGCGTCTTCCTTTCTGCTGATCTCCTATCATTAAGTACCCTTAAGGATACGGCGGAAACGCTGTCAGATTTTCCACAATAGTATCAACACCTTTACCAACCCTGCCGAGGCGAATGCTCGCTTTGGCAATCGCTTCAGCCGTCAAGCTGCGATCTTGATGCTCTACTTTGGCGTGCCTTAGTGCCGTCACGTTCTCATGAGTCGAGACGCCCTAATTGTTGGAATTAACCACTATGACAGTGCGATGCTGCAGCCGCTGCGATCGCCCGCCCAGGATGCAGACGCCATTGCGGAGTCGCTAGAAACCCACGGCAGCTTTCGGATTTGGCGACTGCCCGAATTTTTAGATCCGTTTGCCGCTGGCGCGCGGCGCGTGGCGCGCCACCAGGCGGTGACGGTCGCTGAGCTAGAAGAGGCGCTGGTACGCCTGTTTAAGCCGCCCGGGCAGCACGTGCCAGAGACGGCCCTATTTTTCTTTTCAGGCCACGGTCTGCGCAAAGATCGCGGCATTCAAGAAGGCTATCTCGCCACCAGCGATGTGAATCCGGCGCAGGGCAACTGGGGGCTGTCTTTGCAATGGCTGCGCCGGCTGCTGCAAGAGAGCCTGGTGCCGCAGCAGATTGTTTGGCTAGACTGCTGCTACAGCGGCGAGGCGCTAAATTTTAATGAGGCCGACCCCGGTCGCTCGGCTCGGCAGACGGCGCTCTTTTTAATTGCGGCATCGAGAGAATTTGACGCGGCCTATGTGGATGCCAGCAGCGAGCACAGCCTGCTGACCAGCGCCCTGCTAGAGGGCCTCAACCCGCACCGGCAGCCCTCCGGCTTGGTCACTAACGACAGCCTAGTTGCCGTGATTCAGCAGCGGCTGAGGCGCGAGCCGCAGCAGCCGCTCTGGCTCAACCCCAACCAAGAGATGGTCCTAGCCGGCACACAGCCGGCCGCGCTCACGCCCAATCTCAAGGGCGAGTGCCCCTACCGAGGGCTGCGCTATTTCAGAGTAGAAGATGCGCCCTATTTCTATGGACGCGAAGCGCTGACCGCGCAGCTGCTCGATCAGGTGAAAGTTGGACGAGGCAATTTTTTAGCCGTGCTGGGAGCCTCTGGCAGCGGCAAATCTTCAGCGGTGCGCGCCGGGCTGATCTATCAGCTGCAGCAGGGCCGTCGCCTCTCAGGCTCAGAGCATTGGCAAATTCGCATCTTGACGCCGGGCGGGCAGCCGCTGACAAACCTGGCCGCAGCGTTTCTAGACCCGCAGGCCGCTGATCTAGAACGGGCGCAGCAGCTGCAGCTGGCCGCAGCCGCGATCGCAGACGGTGCGGCCGGGCTAGCGCGACTGGTCCAAGCGGCTCAAGCGCCGCGCACCCTGCTGTTTGTCGATCAGTTTGAA
The DNA here is from genome assembly GCA_010671975.1 of Leptolyngbya sp. SIO4C1. Taxonomy (GTDB): domain Bacteria; phylum Cyanobacteriota; class Cyanobacteriia; order Phormidesmidales; family Phormidesmidaceae; genus SIO4C1. The sequence continues at coordinate 2,181 of JAAHIA010000099.1, forward strand.
GAGATCTTTACGCTGTGTCAGTCTGAAGCCGTTCGCCAGCAGTTTTTGGCCTGCCTGCTGGAGGCGCTAGCGGCGGCGGCCGATCGGCTGTGCCTAGTGATTGCCATGCGCGCCGACTTTCTCGGCCGCTGCACCGAGCAAGCCTACAGCGGCCTGGCTGACAAAATTCAAACGCACCTGGTCACCGTCAAGCCGATGACGGCTCAGGACCTCACTCAGGTCGTGCGTCAGCCGGCGCAGCAGGTGGGCCTGCGCATAGAAGATAGCCTAGTAACGCAGATTTTGAACGATTTGAGCATTGAGGAAACCCGCACAGAGACCTCAGCTCAGATGCTGCCCGCCTGGGAGCCCGGCAGCCTGCCGCTGCTCGAATACACGCTCGAGCAGCTCTGGCGCTATCGCAGCCTAGATCGCCTGACGCTCGATCGCTACATCCAGCTGGGCGGCGTTCGTAAAGCTCTAGAGAAGCGCGCCGATGAGGTCTATCAGCAGCTTCAGCCGGCCGAACAGCAAATTGCCAAGCAAATTTTTCTGGCGCTGACGCAGCTGGGTGAGGGCGTCGAAGATACGCGCCGCCGCGTCTTTAAGGCCGACCTGATTCACTCGCAGCAGTCAGCCGCCACCGTAGATCGCGTGGTTCAAGCGCTGGCCGCAGAGCGACTGGTGGTCACCAGCGAACTGATGGCCAAAGGGCCGCAGCCCCAGCGGGCGGTCGTGGTCGAAATTGCTCATGAGGCGCTGATTCGCCACTGGCGGCGGCTGCGCCTGTGGCTAGAAGATAACCGCGATGCCATTCGCCTAGAGCGCAAGATTGAGGCCGCCGCTCAAGACTGGCAGGCGCAGGGCCGCCCGCAGGCAGCGGCTTACCTGCTGCAGGGTCCCAAGCTAGCTGAAGCCGAAAGTTTCTTAGCCGATGATGCCAGCCTGGGGCTGCTGTCGGGGCTCGCACAGGCCTTTATCCAAGCCAGCCAGCAGGAGCGCGATCGCGCCCAGCAGGCAGAAGCGGCCCGCCGTCAGCGAGAGCTAGCGCACGAGCGCCAGGCAGCCAGAGCGGCCCGCCGACAGACCGTAGCCGTGGCTGCCGCCGCCGCCGTCGTAATCGGCGCCATTGGCTTAGCCGGGTGGAACACCCAGCAGCTGCAAAAGAACACGCTTGATGCTTGGACCGACGCGATCGCAGCTGATTCTGCTGTCGAGCAGCAAATTCTGCAGGCCGCTGACCGGCAGGCCGAGCAATATTTACAAGCCGACAAGCCGGCCAAAGCGCTGGCCTACTATCGGCGAATCCGCGAGGCCTCGGTAGCGGCGCTCTCAGCTGCGATCGCCGAACCCCAAACCTTGCAGCAGCTGCTCAGCCCGTCGCCGCCGCCGGCGCTGCTAGCAGAGATTCAACAGCAGCCTGACGCGAAGCCGCTCTTCGAGCTGGCTCAGCAGGCAGAGGCGAAGATGATGCCGCTGGTGCAGACGCAGGCAGCGCAGCTAACAGCGGCGATTGAGTCACAAGACTATGGTCAGCTGCGGCCCGAGGCCCGCTATGCAGAGCGCGAAGCCCAGTATACCGGCGCGCTGCGAGAAACCTATGCCCTGCTGATGCTAGCAGCGGGCGCTGACCTCAACGGCAACGGGCGATTGGACAGCCTGGCAGAGGCGCTGCAGATTCCCTGTCCGCTGCTAGATGATATTGAGCAGCGCTGGCGCGCAGTGAGCTGCAGTTGGTACGCGGACGATCCCTACGTTCCCTATGACCCCAGCTGTCAGGCGCTCAACGAACAGACCCTAGCCCTGCTGATTTTTAACGACCTAGACCACTATCCGCTAGCGGTAGATCGCCTTGCCGCCTGCCGCAGCACCCCATCGGCTAGGCAAACGCTGCGCCGTTTTGCCACAGCCGCCCTAAAAATCGTCAGAAGGAACAGAGGATGATACCCGATTATAGAGAGCATAAACACCGCTGGCTGACGCGCCTCGTCTCGATGGCGCTGATTCCGTCCTACCTACTCGCTGCCAGCGCCCGCAGCTTAGCGCTGTCGATTCCTAGCGCCGCAGAAGTGTCGACCTTTCAAAACACATCTAGCGCCAGCGTGCAAGATCAGGCCTATCTGGGTGAGTTTGGTCGCAGCACCCGCAATCCAGTCGTCAGAGGTGCGCAGCTGCTCAACCTGAGTCAGTTTTTACGGATTCCAGGCAACCAGCGAGCGCGGGTCAACCTGGTATACGCCTTCAACAACAGTTCCGAGCGGCGGCTAGGGCTGCAGGCCGGGCCGTCCGCTCAGGCCACGGCCTACTATTTTCCCTGCCGGATTGAAGGCGGCACCTTCGTGATTGGCTGGCATGCCGGCACCGAAGGCCGTCCCTGCGCTAATCCGGGCATCACCGCTAGCCTAGACACGTCGGGTCAGCAGGCCGGGCAGCTCCAGCCTATCGCCCTAAAAGCCGCCGACCGCTTAGCTGGCTTGCCAGCCCTGAGCGCTCAGGCCAACAATCCGGTGCTGCGCTACTGCACCATTGCTGCTAGCGGTCGCGGCTGGTGGGTACGCTGGGGCAATTTCGAGAATCCCTGCCAGGAAGCTTTACAAGCCTGTTTAGCAACCGGCCCTGCGGCTGGCTGTACGGCTCTCGGCATTGGCCACTGGCGCGCTAGAGATCCAGATCTGCTGGTAACGATTGGCTGTGCCGACAATCGATTTTACTCAGCCCGGGGCAGCGGCATCAGCGTCGCCACCACGATTATCTCTGATCTGGCGCAAGAAGCGAAGGCCGAGCAGTCGCGCGTCTGTGCGCTGAACGTCTATCAGCCAGACGATGTGATTATTGCGCCCATCACCGATGCGGCAACGCTGATTCAGACCCAGGTGCAGGGCCGCTCGCTGGCGGTTGATGTGTTAGCAGGAGACGTCCTAGTGCGCTCAACCCGGCAGCCGGCCGGGCTGATTGTAGAACGAGGCGAGCAGTATCTATCGGCACCGCATCAGGTGCGACCGATTGACGTAGCGACCGTAGCCCAGTCGACGCCGGTGCGTCACTTTTTAGATCCGGCCAGCTGGCCGCCCGACGCCGCTGCAGAAGTTAACGACTATCGAGTCGCCGTGGCGGGGCGATCGCAGCCGCCCGATCGGCCCGACGATGAAATCAACGAAGATATCGCCTCGCCGCTGCAGTGGTTTTTCGACCTCATCGGACTGTTAGACGAGCTCAATGACAATCGCCCGCCTGAGGAGCCCGTGGGTGTTGGCGATATCGGATTTCCAGACGATCCGCCCCCTCGCGCAGCGGCTCGCATTCAGCTGAGCGCTAACCGCTTGGACTTTGGTCGCCTGTCGGTAGGCAGCAGCGTCTCTCGCCAGCTGACAATCACCAACAGCGGCTCAGCAGCGCTCAGCCTAGATATGGTCCTGAGCGATCGGTCTAACGGGTTCTTGCTGGGCGAGTGTCAAGGCGGATCGCTGGCGCCGGGCGATCGCTGCTCGCTGTCTGTTCGCTTCCGCCCCCAAACTCAGCAGACCTATGCTGCCGAGCTGCAAATCTTCAGCAATGCCGAAAACGGCACCCAGTCCGTCAGCCTCAGCGGTACCGGCTTTTTCGATATTCGGTAGCGCTAGGTAGCGCCCTGTGTCCCCCTCTATCCACAACCTGCAGTGCTATGTCCACTCACTTTCAATCCGACGATATTCTAGAAGGCGCTCGCTCAATTCGCTGCCATCTGCCGGCGCTGCTAGGCGATCGGGCCGAGGCGGTCGATCAGGAGATTGCCAGGCTCCTAGCGCAGGCGCAGCAGGGTACAGCGGTGGATGAACCGCTGCTGACGCTGCTCAAGCAGCAGGAGGCGACCTACTTTTGGATCGCTGAATACCTCAGCCCGCAGCCGGCTGCCAAAGGCTTTGAGCCACTGCCAGGGCGCGGCGGTGCGATCGCAGCCACCAAATACGTCTGCCCGCAGGGTGACTATGTGTGGTATCAGCGCACAGCCGGCCAGTCGCCCCCGCGCTGCCCAACTCACGGCGAGCTGATTTTAGCAGCGGAGGCTTAGCCAGTCGATGCCAACCCAGTTTTTAGAAAGCCTGGGCGGTCAGCTAGCAGAGCGCTGGATGGCGACCCTATTCACGCCGGCGCTGGTCTTTTGGCTGGGTGGCCTAGCCGCGTGGATTCAGCAGTTCGGCTGGGACGAGCTTGAAACCTGGCTGAATGCTCAGTCTGAGCCGATTCAGATTACGCTGATAGCCGGTAGCCTGCTGCTGGTGGCCGCCTCTGCTTTCATCGTTCAGCAGCTAGAGCTGCCAGCGCTTCAGGTGTTAGAAGGCTACTGGCCGGTTTGGCTCAGCCGCCTGCGCCGCTACGGCATTCGTCGCCAGCGCCAAATCTTGAAGCGTAAAGAGCAGCGCTGGCAGCAGCTAGCCCGACAGCGCGAACAGCAGGGGCTAACGCCAGCCGAGACCGATGACTACATCCGGCTCGACTGGCAGCTGCGCCAGTTTCCCTCGCAGCCCGGCCGACTGATGCCAACTCGCCTCGGCAATCTGCTGCGCGCCGCTGAGGACCTGCCGCAGATAAAATACGGCCTCGATGCTATTCTCTGCTGGCCGCGCCTGTGGATGCTGCTGCCCGAGCCTGTCAAAACCGATCTGCAGGCCGCTCGGGCTGAGCTCAACACCGCAGCGCGAGTTTGGCTGTGGGGGCTATGTTTTTTAGTCTGGTGGATCTGGGCCTGGTGGGCTTTCCCAATCGGATTGCTAATCGCTTGGTTTGCCTACCGCTGGCTGCTACGCGCCGCAGCCACCTACGCCACCCTGCTCGAATCAGCCTTTGACCTGCATCGGCTAGCCCTGTATCAGTCGCTGCGCTGGCCGCTACCCACAAACCCAGCTGAAGAACAGCGAATGGGACAGCAGCTGACAGCCTACTTATGGCGCGGCTCTGACAGCACGCAGCCTAAGTTTGTGCTACCCCAGCAAGATTAGCAAACCGGGGTGCCTGACATATCTTATTGAAACCAAGAACCCTCACGGTAGCCGCAGCTCAATCCCTACCTTGCTGCCGAGATCGGTAACGTTATTAGCGAAATCGGTGACGCTCGCGACAGGACCGGCAACGGCAGAGGCCGCCATCAGCAGCGCCAGCAGTCGATGCTTGAGCTTTGCCTGACTGCGCTGATCTTCAGGCTTTTTGATTTCTGCTGCTACATCTTCAAGGTCAATGATCATGCCCGTTTGCGTATCAGCCGGGAACTGAGAGATCAGCTGGCGCAGGTGGGCGACAATCTGCAATAGCTCAGCCGGGCTGGCGCCGCTGGTCTGTGTGAAATGAGACGCGGCTATCTGAGCCTGGTCTTTGGCTTCGTTGACCAAGTTACCGATATTAGCGCCCTGGTTGTTGTTGGTGATTTCGGTCATGGATTTATCCTCGCTGCGCTGGGTTTGCTGCTGCTGATTGCTGTTATTGATAATGACCTGTAGCCGCTCACCGGGGAAGCCGCGCTCTAATCCTAGCTTTTCTAGCTCAGGATGCTGCTGGCGACGCCGAGATTCGATTGGCTCGTAGCCGTCGAGCAGCTGACGCAGGTTGACTCGGGTGCGCAGTTTGCCAATTGGGTAGTCGCTGACGCCCATTGCCTCTAGGCCCAGCAGCTCTTGATAGTCGAGCGGCGGATGCTCGGGATGATCGGGGACGGGTACCCATTCGGTGGGCTTCGCGAAGCCGACGTGGATTTTGTTGAACGTATCGCGCAGGATGCCGAGAAAGGTGCGACGAGTCGCGTCGCGACCGCTGATGGCGATAAAAATCTTGCTGTCAGCCGGGTCGGCTTTAACGCGGGCAATGTTATAAACCTCATCGCCTTCGGCATAGGCCAGCATCACACCGCTGCGCCAGTAGGTCTGGTTGTGGATCTTCTCGTGGGTGAGGACGATAAAGCGAGAGATGATGCTGGTGGGGAGAACGGTGTAGTGGTATTGAAACTCTAATATGTCGCCTTCGAGGTCAGTCTTCTCGGGTTCTTCTTTGGGCAGCAGGCCAGGGATGAGCTGGCGAACGGGCCGACAGTCGGGCAGCTCAAAACAGAGCTGAAATTCTTTCATCAGGCCAATCAGGTAGTGATGGCGGTTGGCAGGGTAGCGCTCGGCAGGCAGCACGCGGCTCATATCGGCGAGGGCCAGCTGGCCTCTGGTGTCGGTTTTGAGCGCGTCGTCGCTGAGCAAGGCATAGATGCCCTCGGTCACCCAGTCGGGGTTGAGGACGCTGGTGTTGTGCAGCAGCGGATGCTCGCGGAAGTTGAGCACTAGGCCCAGGTTGTGCAGCAGGTCGATGAGCTGATTTTGGTTTTGCTCCTCGGGGATGGCGTGCTGATGGCAGATGCCGATGTATTCGCTGTAAGAGATAAAGTCGCGGTCCATGCGTTCGAGCTGTTCTTTGACCTCAAACCAGGAGAGCGGCAGCAGATTGTAGACATCGCGCAGCTGAGCGACCTCATGCAGAATGGCCTGGCGCAGCGCTTCGATGCCCTCAGCGGTTTGGCAAGAGGTTTCGAGGATGGCTTGGATATTGGGATATTTTTCGCGCAGGGCTTTGCGGTTAATGTCGAGCGGCTGCTCGTCGCATTTGTTGCCGACGATAATCACGGGTGAGGCGTCGCCAAAGCTTTGGATCAGCTTGAGCCAATATTCTAAGCGGTTTTCGTCTTCGCTAGTGCGGCAGTTGCAGACCAGCAGGTAGAGGCTGCGCTTGGTGAGAAAGAACTGATGCGTGGCGTGGTAGATTTCTTGACCGCCAAAGTCCCACACGTTAAGGCGCACGTCTTTGCTGTTGACGTGGACGGTCCATTCGCGGACGTTGAGGCCATCGGTTTGAGACTGGTTGGGGTTGAAGCGATCGTCAAGTAGGCGCTGGATGAGGGAAGTTTTGCCAACGCTGCCCTGGCCGACGAGGAGAAGTTTAGCTTCGTTGAGCGGGCGGACTGTGCCGCTATTGAGCTGATGAAAATAGTTGAAGATATTTTCGATAACACCTGGATCTTGATTGAGATCGCTTGGACCTAGAACCTCAAAGAAAATAGGCAATGGATTGCGGCGTAAATCGAGCATTTTCAGACAGGGCAAATATTTAAGCCATTCGGGAAAATTATTGATTTTATTATTTTTAAAGTCAAGCTTTTCTAGCTGAGTTAGTTGGCTCAAATGCTCCGGTATCTCGCTAATCTTATTGCTAGCAAGTCCAAGTGTAATAAGTTTTTTCAGCTGACCAATGCACTCAGGTATCTCGCTAATTTGATTCTTGTAGAGCCAAAGTGTGGTGAGTTTTTTCAGCTGACCAATGCACTCAGGTATCTCGCTAATTTGATTGCCAGCAAGCCAAAGTGTGGTGAGATTTTTCAGCTGACCAATGCACTTGGGTATCTCGCTAATTTGATTACTAGCAAGTCCGAGTGTGGTGAGATTTTTCAGCTGACCAATGCACTCAGGTATCTCGCTAATTTGATTACTGTAAAGCCAAAGTTCAGTCAGATTTGTCAACTGACCAATATATTTAGGTATTTCTTTAATTTGATTACTATCGATTCCAAGAATGCTGAGATTTTTCAGCTGACTAATGCATTCAGGTATTTCGCTAATGTAATTACTGTAGAGCGTAAATGTAACAAGATTTTTCAGCTGACTAATGTATTCAGGTATTTCGCTAATGTAGTTGCTAGAGAACTCAATACAGGTGAGATTTGTCAGTTGACTGACACATTCAGGTATCTTAACTACTTTAATAGCGGTCAAGTCGAGTATTGTAAGAAACTTCAGCTCAAAAATTACTGCTGGCAAATGTCTTAGTGGATTACCGCTCAAACTTAGTTCTTTCAGATTTTCTAAAGCTGCTAACTCAGGCGGCAAACTGCTCAGCTCATTCGTTACCAATTTAGGCTTTGATTGCCCGTCTGAATATTCCCACTCATCCACTCGACCCAAAACAAGCTTCTCTAACTGCGTCAGCTTACCAATCTCCGGTGGCAGCTCCGTCAGTCCCTGTCCCGACAAATCCAGCTCCGTCCAGCCTTCCTCAGCGGCCTGGTCAATTAGCGCCAGTAGCTCATCTCGCGTCATGCCTGTCCCTCGCTCCTGTGAGATAACACCGCCTCAATCCGCCGATCTGGACTGAGCCACATCGCTGCTGTCAGCCAATAGAACCCGCAGGCGAGCCAAGCCGACATAAACGCCAGTGGAATCGCTACCGCATACGCCGCTAGCGACAGCTTTGCCTTCCAGTCCTTCCCCAGCGCCTTCAGCAGCATCGACTCATCGCCGTGATACGCGATCAGCTCTCGACTCAAAATAAAGTAGGCTACGGCAGACGCCAGCAAAACCACCCCATATAGCGCCACCGGCATCGCCGCAAAGCGATTCTCTCCCATCCAAGCTGTCACAAACGGCACCAGCGATAGCCAAAACAGCAGATGCAGATTTGCCCACAAAATGCGACCGTTCACCCGTCGCGCCGCCTGCAGCAGATGGTGATGATTGTTCCAATAGATGCCTAGATGCACAAAGCTCAGCACGTAGCTCAAGACTATTGGCCAGAGCGGCAGCAGCGACGATAGCTCAGCCGAGGCCGGTGCTTTGAGTTCTAGCACCATAATTGTGATCACAATCGCCAGCACGCCGTCGCTAAAGGCTTCTAGTCGTCCTTTTCTCATGGGTCAAACATCATACCGCCGTCTGTACCATCATGCGCCTCCCGGAGCGAGCAGCTCTCACAATTCTAGGGCATCCATTTTCGCGCCGCTTTGATATCGCTAGGCTGCGCTCAGTCGGCAGCGGGCTTGCCATGCTGCTGCCAGTCGTACCGCTTGCCGTCGTACCAGACCTGCGGTAGGTCGTCCTCGCCAGGCGCGATCGCAACGGCCTGACCGTCGCTGGCCCGATAGGTCACCCGCTCGCCGGCCACTCTCAGCTTCGCCCGACGCCTGACTGCGCGCTGAAAGTCGGCAAAGCTGCCTGCCTGAGCTTCGCCCAGCTCTAGGGCAAAGCCGTGGTCAAACGCATGAATCGCCATCCAGGTTTGCTCACAGGCGAGAAACGTTGTCTTGCCGCGTCGCCGCCTGCGACAGTCAGGGAAATCCAGCGATGGCTGCTCTGACCCCAGCCAAATCAGCAGATTTTTAGACTGCGCGATCGCGTGCGACTGCTCGGCGCTGACCGTCAGTTCATCCGTGCTGCTGCCTTTGACAACGCGCAGGCTAAAGCCGCTCCAGTCGCCGCCGGTGCCTTTGGCTAGGCTGCCCAGCTGGTAGCTATGGCTGATGTAGAGCGTTTCGTAGAAAGCGGGGCCGTAGAGTTCTGGCTTCCAGTTTTCATAATGCGGATGGGTGCGGCGAATTTCCACCGGCTGCGTGAACCGGCGCTGCGCGATCGCAACTGCCTCGGCGGGCGGGCGATAGTCGCTGGTGAGCGCATAGATCCAATCGCGCTCAATCTCATCGGGCAGCGGCGCCTGACCAAAGTAAAGCCAAAAGAACGCGACGGCCCCCTCACCGTAGGTGCGCTTTGAGGGACCGTTCCAGCTGCCGCGCCAGTATTTCAAAGCGGCGCTATAAAACAGCCAGTCGAGCGCGTCTTTAGCCAGCTGCTTTACTGCCGGGTCTTGGGCAAAGTCATACAGGTTTAGATAGGCCGCTGTGGTATGCCCGTGATAGACGGGGCTGTCCCACTCGCCCATGCCAATATCGAACAGGGTTGAGACGTAGCGCTGCAGGTGCTGCTGATAGATCGCTCGCGTGGCCTCGTTGCCGGTCTCCTCCGCCATCAGGTAGAGCGACGTTTCTCGCATGGCGCGCAGATTGTCAGTGTTGCGACAGTCGACCGGCGTTTCGCAGTCATCAGTCGAGCGCTGCCAAAACTTACGCGGCGGCTCGGCCTCCCGACTGAGCGGATCGGTGCGGGTAAAGTCCTGCATTGCCTGCCGCATTCGAGCGCGATAGGCCGGATCTAGCTGCTCCCCAAAGGCAAAATACTTGCGCACCTGCCCTTTGAGCACAAAGCCTGAGAGCAAATCCACGCCCTCCGTCTCCGTCGCCTGCTGATCAATCTGCTGCAAAAAATCTTGCGCTGCCCGCCGGTCGCTCCCTAGCAGATCCGCCATCGCCAGCGGATAAGAATTTTTCTCATATTCATAGGCAATGCTGCCATAGGGCTCAACCGCAGCCAGCTCAAGCAAGGCCAGCTGCGATCGCAGCTGGAAGAAGAAGGCCCACCAGAAGTTGGACATGAGAGAGGAAGGTGGAGGGATGGGGAAGATGGGGAGGCATGAGCGAAGTCAAAGGGCTAGGTCCCTCACCACTGCAGCTTGGATGCGATCGCGCCGAGTAGCACAATCAGCCCCAGCGACCGGCGAAAGTAGTTCACCCCGTCAAACAGCTCCTGCCAGGCCCAGGTAAATAGCGCCCCAAAAGAAACGACGGATAGCGCCGTCTGTAGGTTGTCAGTGATTGGCAACAGTGTCAAAACAGAGGCCACCGCCCAGGTGATAATTGGCGGGTTAGGCGGCTGCGCAATGACAACGTTGCCGTTCTCGTCTCTAAATACGCGGTCAAAAAGCGTTGTTTGGGTCATGGGTGAAGGACATTGTAGAAATTGCTAGGCAGCTAAGCCAGCCGCCCAATCCTCATATTCAACCTCAAGCCCTCGCCGCCTGCCTGCTTCTATGGATAGGTAATCGACCGCTGACAGGCAGGACACACCGCATGAATCATCAGCTGACAGTCTAACAGGTGATAGCCAGCTTTCTCAGCCGTCTTTGCACCGGCCTTAAGGACCGAATCGTTGCGAAATTCTATCGTTTTATTACAGCGAACGCAGACTAAATGATGGTGATGATGCGGCGAGGGCTGGTTGATTTCATAGCGCTTTTGCCCCTCTGCCAGCTCCAGCTCGCGCAGGATGCCCATCCGCGCCATCAGCTTCAAATTGCGATAAATAGTAGATAAGCTGATAGGGTTTCCCTGTTCATCAGATCGGCCCGCCCTC